>NZ_CP054492.1:304195-608390 GCF_015265455.1 Candidatus Sulfurimonas baltica
CTGAAGAGTTTTACCTTTATGTTTTCCAAATCTAAATGATTTTACAAGAATTGGTGTATTTGTTAAATCAACCATTTTCTCAACAGGATTTTCACCTGGAAATTGCTTAGATACTTCATCTTTAAGTCTGCTGAGTAGCAGTTTTAAAACCAGAACATCACCAATCGCATCGTGAGCTTTAACAACAATACCTAAGGCGTCAGCCTCTTTTTGCTCTTCTTTGTAAAGTTCCATCTTGTAACGAAAGTATTGAAGTCTATGAGCATCTTCATCAGGTAAAATATGCTTTGCAACTCTTAGTGTGTCTATTACTTTCATTTGAGTGTTAAAACCCTCTTTTTCAAGCATGCCCAAATCAAATGGGGCATTATGAATAATCATATAATTGTCTGCTATATTTAACTCTTGAAGTCTTTTATAAGATGCAGAGTCTTTACATGTAGGTTTTCCTTCAATCAAATCTGGAGTTATTCCATGAACTTCCATAGCTCCAAAACTAATGGGAACGTCAGAGCTAAAAAACTCGTTTTGCACCTCCACTATTTTTTCTCCTAGAACTACATACCCTAGCTGAATAACCCTGTCCAAATCCCCAGTACCTGTTGTTTCCGTATCTAAAATTATGTATCTTTTTGCCAAATATTTTCCCTTAACTATTTAAAAATGTGTCTAACATATATTTATCGTGAGCATGTAAATACTCTGGACTTAACCTAACTTGTATGGTTTCTTCTCCAATTTCATAGTTGCAAAATTGAATAAATTTTAGTTGGTGCGTCTTACCTTGAAATTCAAAGTTTTTAACAGCCAACGGTTCATTTAACTCTTCTAGCAGATTTCTAATATCTCTTATTGAATCTGTACAAGGATGAAGATTTAAAAGTTTGAAGAAAGTCGTAAACTTTATATTCATATCAAAATCATCATATGTAATATAAGTATTATACAAACCACGAGCCAACTTAAGCGCATTCTCGCTGAGTGGTTCTGACATTAATCTTTGCTTCTTTATCTCATTGCTAATCATACTTGTATATTATATTTTTTCGTATTAAGACTGCATAAATGCAGTTAATTATGTTACACTTTTAAAAATACAGGACTCTTTTGTGCATAAACCCTTTTTATTATTAGTGTCTTTAAGTATCCTCTTGTCTGCGATAGAAATTAGACAAACACCAATAAAATTTACAAAATTTAGGTATCAACTTACGAAAGAGTATATTAAAACTCACTACGGGATAGATGCAAAAAACATAAATATAACTCCAAAAATAGTAGTTGTGCACCACACTGCCATAGATGATTATAAAAAATCATTAGGAAGATTTACGGATGAACGACTCCCAAGTGATAGGCCCGATTTAGACAATGGAAGTACTAGCGTGAATGTGTCTACACATTTTATGGTTGAAAGAGATGGCACCATACATCAACTTATGCCGCTAAAGTATATGGCGCGGCACGTTATAGGACTAAACTACAACTCAATAGGGATTGAAAATGTTGGTGGTGAGAATTCTATAGATAACCTAACAGAGGCACAACTTGAAGCAAATGTAGAGATTATAAAATATTTGCAACAAAAATACGCAAGCATTAGGTATGTTATAGGTCATTATGAGTATAGATGTTTTGAGGGTGATGATCTATGGCTTGAAAAGGACAAAGGTTATAGAACAAAAAAAGATGATCCATCAAAAAGATTTATGGATGATTTATTTGGTAAATTAGACTATTTTACAAGAGCACCATGTGATTAGTTCACCCCTTATATACCTTTTTGCACTTGCTTTGGTTGCAACTTTTTTTAGTCTGCTAGAGCAAAAAACAAAATTTAGAATATTTAAGTTTGTTCCGGCAGTTGTTATGATTTACGCTTTTAGCATGACTTTAGCAGGTATGGGAGTTTTCGAGCAAAATGAACACATTGATGAGATATATAAAAATACAAAAAAAAATCTTCTCCCTGCAATGCTGTTTTTAATGCTCTTGCAAGTTGATTTCAGACACTTTTTCAAGCTTGGACGCTCTTTGCTTATTTCATATGTTTTAGCAGTTTTATCTTTAGCTTTTTCCTTTGTGGTTGTCTCTTTAGTTTTCAATTTTAACCAAGATATGGCATCTGCTTTTGGAGCATTGGCCGGTAGTTGGATGGGAGGAACTGCCAATATGATTGCCGTCGGTTCAGCTCTAAATGTAAGTGATGTTGCATTTGGATTTGCTCTAATTGTTGATAGTGTTAACTACACAATATGGGTTATGTTTTTGCTATTTTTGGTCCCATTCGCCTCTTATTTTAATAACTTTACTTTATCACAGCAAAGCACTGCTTATTTGGCAGAGATAGGTTGTGCTTGTAATATTGGGGCAAAAAGGTACTGGCTTTTTGTGTTTTTATCAATCGGAGTCGCACTCTTTGTAAATACAATAGCCTATAAATTTCAAATATTAAACTATACAACCACAACTGTTATAATTGCGACAATTTTTGGAATTTTAGGCTCTTTTACAAAACTAAAAAATATAAACGGCTCTAGCGAAGTCGCAACTACTATGCTTTATATTCTTATTGCGCTCATTGGCTCACATGCAATTTTTGATAGTTTCACTGATGTCGGTTATTATGTTTTTGCAGGTTTTATGATTTTAGTAGTTCATGCAATCATAATGGTTATAGGGGCTAAAATATTTAAGCTTGACCTCTTCTCTATCGCCATAGCATCACTCTCTAACATTGGGGGAGTCGCTTCTGCTCCGATACTTGCAGCAACTTACAACAAGGCACTTGTTAGTGTTGGAGTCTTAATGGCAATTATGGGATATATTATTGGAACTTTTGGCGGCTTGGTTGTTGGAAATATTTTAATTGGACTTGCAAAATGAAGATAGCTAAAATAATTACAGAAGTTAAATATATAGAGTTAAAAACACCATTTAAAACTGCTCTTAGAGAAACTTCACATGTAGAGTTTGTAAGAGTACATGTAGAGCTTGAAAATGGTTTGGTCGGCATAGGAGAAGCTCCAGCAACAAAGGCTATAACAGGTGAGGGTATTGAAGATATTTTAAACTCTATTAATAGCGTAAAAAGAGATTTTATAAATTTTGATATTATAGGCTCAAGTGCAAAAGCCGCTCTTGATATGGCCTATGTCTCTCTACAGGCAAAAAAAGAAAAGCAAACTTTTATAGAGTATTTTAATACAACAGATTTGAGCCCCCTAAAAACAGATGTAACAATAAGTTTAAATTCCATGGATGTTATGCTAGAAGATGCAAAAAAAGCTTATGCAGAGAATATGTCAATACTCAAAGTAAAATTAGGCAAAGATATAACTCATGCTATACATGTAATAAAAACAATATCTAAAGAGCTCCCTTATGTAGAGATAATAGTAGACGCAAATCAGGCATGGAGCTTAAACGATTCACTAAGATTTATAGATGCCATGAAAGGTGTAAATATAGAACTCATAGAGCAACCCGTAGTCGCTTCGGACTTAGAGAGTTTAAAGAAGATTACAGAGTATTCACACATACCAATACTTGCAGATGAATCAGTGTTTACACTAGAGGATGCTAAAAAAGTCATAGAGTCTAAAAGTGCAGATATGATAAATATAAAACTTATGAAGTGCGGAGGGGTGACAAAAGCAGTAGAGATTTTAGAGTATGCTAGAAAAAATGATGTTATATGTATGTTAGGCTCTATGCTCGAAGGTCCGTATTCTATAAATATTGCTTTGCATTTAGCAATGGCATACAGAGATGTTGTTAAATATATAGATTTAGACAGCCCTCTACTTTATAAAGAGCCCTCAAGTGAGCTTGATTTTGAGTTTAAAGGCTGTGAGATAATTTATAACCAACACCTGCAATATTAGTAAGAAATTCAGCATCAATTTTTTTGCGCAGTCTCAAGACAAGATTTTTTATAGCAGAGTCACTCATTTGTTTGTTTTGCCAAACATTTATTTGAATCATTTCATGAGTTACAATCTCAGTGTTGTTTTTCAATAAAAGCTCTATAAAGAGTATCTCTTTTTTTGTCAATGCTATTGTTTTGTCATGAAGTATAAACTCTTTTTTTCTGGTGTCATACTTTATTTTACTAGATAAGCAAACAATTCCTTTAGGTTCAAATACATGTGATATTTTTTCAAGAAGTGACATAAAATTGTCGTAGCTAATTGGTTTTATCTCATACGAGAGTAAATTTAACGGTATCGCTTGAAGTAAAATCTCCTCGTTTTTGAAAGCACTAAGAATAACTATATGTACGTTATTGCCATTTCTTCTAATATTTTGTATAAACTCTAAACCGCTGCCATCGGAAAGTTTCACATCAGTTATTATCACATCTATTTTATTGTCAGCAAGAATACTAAGAGCATTTTTTATAGAGCTAGAATGAAACACTTGTCTAAAGTAGATATTTAAAAACTCAGTTATGTTTTTTGCAAACTCTTCATTGCTCTCTAAAAATAGTAAATTTAACCCGCTTAGATTATCCATGTTATAAACTCAATTGTAAACTTTGCGCCATCATTGGTGTTTGAAGCGGTTATTACTCCACTGTTTTTTTCAACTATCTCTTTAGATAAGTACAGACCAGTTCCAGCTCTGTTGTGACTACTTACGAATGGCAAAAATATGTCATCAATAAGATCTTCGTCTATTCCTCCTCCATTATCACGAATAGATATTTTCTTGTTTTCTATTGCTATGTGAATCTCCGGATCTTTTGTCCCTCTTATTTTAAAGATTTCTCTTGCATTATTTAAAATAGAAAAAACAACTTGTGAAAACTCATTTCTATTACCAAAGGTTTCTTCTTCTTCATGGGAAATAATATATATTTTAATATTGTCAAAATAGAAGGTTGCTTCAATAATAGATAAAACATCCAAAATACATTCGGAAATTAAAAAATTCTTATCTACATGTGATGGTTGGTAGAAATGTTTAAAAGTTTCAATGGTGTCTGACATAAACATAATCAATTCTTCAGATTTTTTAACAGACTTTATTAGCTCTTTGTTGTCAGCAGAGCTATCTGCTTCTAGTTTTAGTTTGTTGAGAAGATTTATTGAGCCCAAGGTTGCCAAAGGCTGCTTCCATTGATATGCGATATGCATAAGAAGTTCACCTGGCACCGCCTGTTTTGACTGCTGGTATATCATCTGCTCTTTTAGCTTGTTTTTTGCAATTTCGTCTGCTACTCTTTTTTCTAGATTTTTCTCATAGGCTCTTAGTTTAAGGTGTGTATTGGTGCGAGAGATAAGCTCATTTGGATTGAAAGGTTTGGTTATATAGTCTACCGCTCCAAGCTCAAACCCTCTTTGGGTATCTTCTTGTTTACTCTTTGCGCTTAAAAATATAATTGGTATATGCTTGGTTTTGGAAGAGTTTTTCAATATCTTGCATACTTCAAATCCATTCATCTCAGGCATCATTATATCAAGAAGTATAAGGTCAATATTCTCTTCTGCATTAACTATATCTAAGGCAGTTTGACCGTCCAATGCTGTTATTAGGTCAAATTCACAAAGCAGTTCCATAAGCACATCAATGTTCTCTTTTGTATCGTCAACTATTAGGATTGTCTGTTTTTTTTGCATGTAGCAACTCCTTCGCTTCATTGAATTTATATTTATTTACTAGTTTTTTTATCTCTTCAAAAAGTTCTTTATCTTCTTGGCTTAAATGAGAGTTTTGCATCTGTTGAATAATCGGTTCACAAAGATGAGGTCTTCTTGAGGCAACTGCAACTTCAAGTTTGTTAAATAGCTCTTTGCTATCATCATATGCCAATTTTTCACTTGTGATGCCTAGCTCAGAAATATTTACCGCATTATCAGAAAAAGTTTTCTTCTTCTCTGTGATATCACTTCTCTCTAGTGGCACTTCAAATATAAATTTACTTCCTTGATTTACTACGCTTTCAACCCAGATTTTGCCATTCATAAGTTCTGCAAGTTGTTTGCTGATGCTTAGACCTAGTCCGGTTCCGCCATATCTTCTTGTCGTGCTTGTATCGGCTTGCGTGAATGATAAAAAAACTTTATCTATCTCTTCTTGCGTTAATCCGATTCCGGTGTCACAGACCGAAAATCTAAATATTCCGTCTAACTGTTCTACAATCAACTCGACTTTTCCGTTATCTGTAAATTTGATAGCATTTGAGAGCAGATTAGTGAGTATTTGAGAAAGTCTTTGAGAATCTCCATGCAGATGAATAAAGCCATCTTTGTCATAATCGATTTTAAAATCTAAACCTTTTTCATCAGCTTTTATTTTTAGAATGTTTGAAATATTATCAAGTAGTTCAATTAGATTAAAATCACTGTTGTCAAGCTCTAGCTTTTTTGCTTCAATTTTTGAATAATCTAAAATATCGTTAAGCAGCGTTAGCAAGCTGTTTGAAGCAGTTTGTATATTTTTAATATATCTTTTTTGCATCTCGTTGAGTTTGGTCTGCTCTATCAGGTAGACCATGCTTATAATTGAGTTCATCGGAGTTCTAATCTCATGTGACATATTTGCCAAAAAATTAGATTTTGTCAGTGTTGCTTCTTCTGCCTTGTTTTTTGCTTTTTTCAGGGCTATATTTAGGGTTGATAATTTTCTATTCCAAAATGAGATAATCAACAATATAATAATTGAAATAAAAATAATTTTCCAAACTAACTTATAATCAGCAATATTTTCATACTTGATGGAGATCCATTTATTGAGTATTTCTCTATGCTGAGTCTCTTTAATGCTTTGGATTATTTTTTCAAATATTTCTAAAAGTATTTTGTCATCATTTCTGACACCAACACCTAAAGTCCATTTATCATCAAACTTGCCGGCAATTTTAAGCTCGCCCGTAAACTCGGTTTGAAGCATATACCCAACGCTGGCAAGTGTCCCAATATAACCGAACAACTTCCCTTCTTTAACTTTAGTAAGACCATCTTTTATATTTTTCACTTCTACTATATTTAGGTTTGGATATTTATCTTTAAGTATCTCTACAAATGCATATCCTGTCGGAATGCCTAGTTTTTGATCTGTTAAAGTGCTGAAATCTGAAATAAACGACACATCGCTCTTAGTCGCCAAAACAAGAGGGATACTCAGATAAGGTGATGTGAAATTTAGATACTCTTTTCTACTTGAGGTTGCCATTGCAAGAGATAAAATATCACATTTTCTTTGCTTGGCAAACTCCAAAGACTCACTCCAAGTACGTGTTTTAAGTAGAATAAACGGAGTCTCTATTTTAGTTTGAAATATTTTAAAATAGTCTGCCGTAAGTCCCACATGCTTCCCTTTTTTAAAGCTCTCAAATGGCATCCACTCCGGGTCGATACATATAGTTATTTTTTTCTTATTTGTTAAATATTTTTTTTCTTCTATTGTTAAATTGATTTTCTCATCTTCTTGTGTATTGGATAGCCATTTTGCCTTTAGTTTGATTATCTCATCTTCAGGTATTGTTGATTTTACTTTTTCCAGTATATTTAAAAGAGTCGTGTTACTCTTGTGGGTGGCGAAATGCAACTTTAAGCTAAACCCGTCTTCTTTTACCTCAAATATTGGTTTTATATTTGTTATGGTGTGCTCGGCAATTAAAAAATTATATATAGCAAAATTACCTATCGTCGCATCAGCTTCAGAATATGCGACTGCCTTTAAGGCCTCCACAGGTGATTTTACTAAAAGTATTTTTATGTTCGGGTATAAGTTTTTGATAAGTTCCTCTTGATAGAACCCTTTTGATATTGCTAAAGTTTTGTTATTTAAATCTGAAAGAGATTTATATGGCGAACCCTCTTTAGCATATAAAGTATCCAAGGTATCAGTGTATGATGAGGTGAAATTCAAATACTCCTCTCTGCTTTTTGTCTTTGCAATATCTAGCATAATGTCTATTTCATTGTTTTTTACACTATTTAGAAGTTCATTCCAATGCCCGGTTTTATATACTGTCTTTAAATTAATTTTTGAGGCTAAAAGATTCATATAGTCAACTGAAAGACCTTGTGGTTTGCCATTTTTATAAAAATCATATGGAGCGATACTCGAAACATTTGCGACTTTTATAATTTTATGTTTCTTTAAAAAATACAACTCTTCTTTTGTAAAATTGTATTGGGATAGGCTACTTTTATTTTTTTTTAAAAAATAGTTAATGTAGATATCTGAAACACCAACATCCTTTTTTACAAGACCGAGTTTTTTATACATGTCAATATTTAATTTTATAAGCTCAGGTACAACAGCACCAATTTGAAATATATTTCTTTTAAAAAGATCTTCAGTTTTATGAGCTTCGTAGAGTAAAGCCTCTTTAGTTTTTTGTTTTGAATATTTGTTATATATTAACTCAACGATTTCTTCTTTATTATTCAGGGCATATTCCCACCCCTTATTTGTTGCCAGTAAAAATTTATTTACTATTAGAGGGTGCTCTTTTGCAAATTTTTCACTTGTAAAAAGTTCGACGTCATAAGAGTATATTCCATAGTCTGAAGGGTTTAATATATTGAATTTTACACCTAAAGTATCTAATAAAAATGGTTGTGAAGTTATAAAAACACTCATGGCGTCAACCTCGCCATTTACAAATTTATCAACACCAAAATTGTGATTTACCAAAGTGTAGTCACTTTTTTCTATATTACTATCTTTAAGCATAGCACCTAAGCTGGTGCGCTCCATCTCGGATGAGAGTGCCATTATTTTTTTATCTTTAAGATCACCGGGTTTTTTTATATCAGGTTTGGTTACTAAAGCCAAAGCATTTTGTTTAAAATATGAAGCAAGTAAAACAACAGGTTTGTTTTTTAATCTCTCTAAAATAAGAGAAGAGGAGGAGACACCAAAGGCTGCTTTGCCGTTTAGAACATCATCCGTAATGCTTATGTTATTGTTGAACTCTTTTATTTCAGCTTCAATACCCACATCTTTGTAGTACCCTTTTTCTAAAGCTGCATAAAATCCTGCAAATTCAAACTGATGTTTCCATTCAAGTTGCACAGTCACTTTTTCTACAGATGAAAAAAGAAGTGTTGACAGTAGTAGTAAAAATATAATTTTTTTCAATATTAACCTTTATGTATGTTATTTTAGCGCAAATGAGTCTCAAAAAAGTCTCAAATTGATTTTTAAGACTTTTTTGAGACTCAAATTGATTATAATATATATATGAAAGATAATAAAAAAACAATATTAATAGTTGATGACACAGAGACGAATATAGATATTTTACTTGAGCTTTTGGGCGATGAGTATGATGTTATGGTCTCTCTAGATGGTAAAAGTGCATTAGAGATTGTAAACGAAGATGATATAGATTTAATACTTCTAGATATTATGATGCCGGATATGGATGGGTACGAAGTGTGTGAAATCCTAAAAGCAAATGCTAAAAGTGCAAATATACCGGTTATCTTTATAACAGCAAAAACGGATGAAGCGAGTATTGAGAAAGCTTATGACGTTGGAGCGGTTGACTACATAACAAAACCTTTTAAACCAAGAGAACTTCTAGCACGGGTAAAAACACAGTTAAAAGTAAAAGAACTTATAAATAATTTAGAATTCATCGCTTCTCACGACTCTATGACAGGAGTATATAATAGAAGGAAATTTTTTGAATTAGCAAATGAAAAGTTTAAAGACAAAGCAGATGATTTGTATGCAGTTATGATTGATATTGATAATTTTAAACCTATCAATGACATGTACGGACACCCAACCGGAGACAAGGTTATAAAACTTGTTGCAACTACAATAAAAAATAATATAAGAGCCGAAGCTATATTTGCAAGATTGGGAGGTGAAGAGTTTGTTATTATATGCAATTCACCATCACAGGAGCTAATAAAATCCCATATTGAAAACATACGAGAGCTTATAGAGTCTCTTGAGGTTCTATCAGATGACAAAAAAAGTATAAAGTTTACTATAAGTGAGGGGCTGGCTAAAGCCTCTTCTGATATGAAAAGTTTAGATGAGTTGTTGAAAAAAGCAGACTCCGCCCTTTATGAGGCGAAGGGCTCCGGAAGAAATAAAGTTGTGTTTAGAGACTAGAAATCAAAACTCTGTTTCTTAAACACATTAAATTTAGTTGCAACTTCTTCTTTATCAAGACCCAAGTTTTTAACAGCTTTTGGATTTACTAAAAACCACCCTAAAACAACATCTACTCTATCCCCCTTAAGCAGTTTAAACTCTCTCTTAACAGCTCTTTTTTCGTTTGCTTGAATCATTGTGTCTTTGAGAGTTGTATCTGCAATCCATGGCATAGCAGGCTTGCCGTCTTTGCCCAACACTCTTACAAAAACCTCTTTTTCAAGCTCTATAGTTTCATTGTCTCTTTTGACGCTAATCTTTAAAAGTGCCAAACGCATCGGGTGAAGTAAAAGAGCATGTGAAGTCCTGTTATCAATGTTTACAATAAAGTTGTCTATATTTCTCAAAATTGACAAATCTACATATTGAGTTAACATCTCAGAGTTAAAATGGCTTCCCGCAAAACCGTGAAAAGAGTGAGTTTTAGTTTTATTAATAGTTGAAACACTCCCTTTGACTTTTGGCATATGACAACTAACGCAGTTTGCACCATCCATCTCATTTGCTATGTTTGTAGAGCAGACGTTAAGATTGTGTGAATTCATCCTGTGTGAATGGCATCCGATACATACATTACCGTTTCTCATATGCTCATTAGACTCTGTTTCAATCTTATGAAACGGCGAGTCAAGTCCGCTTTTTTTGGTTGCGTAGTATTTGTTTGGAGTTTTATCAATAATATTTGTATTGCTATCTGCATGCAACTCTATACTTTTTATGCGGTGACAATATGCACAACTGATAGCTTCTTGGTGGGTCGCATTATTGACATCAGCAGGTGCTACTTCACCTTTTGTCATCATTTTATCTAGGTCGTTAGCAGCTGGAGTGTGGCACTTCCCGCATAAGTATCTGTTAGCCTTTATATTTGCCGGATGTTTTGCCCAAACGGCTCCGTGAATAACATCTTTATCCGGAGTGGCATTCGCATGCATAGAACCATAATATTCACTGTATATTTGTGTGTGACAAGCTTGACACTCTTCACTTTTTGCAAACTCGTGAACAGCATCATTAGCAACTAAAGAAAGAGAGAAAAGAAAAATTAGAGACAATATTTTCATTTAAAAACCTTTATTTAAATATTTGTGGAATGTTACAATAGTATTTGTTAAATTTATGTTAATAATTATATTTGTTTATCTTTCTTTACTGTTTGTCTTAACCAAAAGAAGCCAAAAAGACCCGAAAAAAGTGATGCGACCAAGATGCCTACTTTTGCCTGAAAAATTAGTGTTTCATTATCAATAAATGCTAAATCTGCTACAAATATTGACATTGTAAATCCAATTCCTCCCAAAAAAGCAACTCCAAAAACTTGGCTCATTGAGCTACCTTGTGGAAGTTTTGCAATACCAAGTTTTATGGCAAGCCATGAAACTCCAGCAATTCCAATTACTTTGCCAAAAATAAGCCCTGCAATTATTCCAAGTGAGACAGGTTCTAAAAGAGTCTCTCCAAAAGAGGAAAAGTCTATAGATATACCGGCATTAGCGAGCGCAAAGAGAGGAATCACAATCAAACTCACTGGAAGGTGCAAATCATTTTCCAGTCTAGCTGCAGGAGTACGGATAGAGTCTATTTTATTTTTTATATTTTGCAATATCGCTTTTTGTTTTTCATGTAGTGTATGGTCTGCCCCAATAGGATAGTTGTCGTACTCATCTAATAGATTTTTAGTATGTAGTGTAAAATCAACGGGAGTAAATTTTGGCTTAGAGGGGATTGCCATAGCAGCAATAACACCTGCTATTGTCGCATGAACGCCAGACTCTAGCATAAAAAACCACATCGCTAAACCAACTATAAAGTATGGCAAAATGGCATGGATTCCAAAGCGATTAAAAGAGACTAAAATCAGAAAAGATGCACCTGCTAAGATAAGAGGTAGTATGTTGATTTGTTCAGTATAAAAAATTGCTATAACAATAACTGCACCAAGGTCATCAACAATGGCTAGAGCAACTAAAAAAGTAACAAGTGCCGGTGATACTCTATTTCCAAGAAGAACTAAAGCACTAATTGCAAAAGCAATATCGGTTGCCATGGGAATTCCCCAGCCAACTGAGCCTTGTGTGCCATAGTTTATACTAAAGTATATAAGTGCCGGTAAAACCATTCCACCAATTGCTGCTAAAATTGGCAAGATGGCAACTTTAATATTTGAGAGCTCTCCAACTAAAATCTCTCTTTTTATCTCAAGCCCAATAACAAAGAAAAAAATTGCCATTAGTCCATCATTTATCCAGTGGTGTATGCTGTGCGAGAGTTTCCACTCTCCAACATTAAAATCTATCTTGGTATGAAAAAAATGCATATAACCATCCGTTAACGGAGTGTTCGCAAGTATCAGAGCAAAAATTGTCATAAACATTAGCACTAAACCGGTTGTAGTTTGTGCATGTATAAATGTTTCAAAAGGTGTCGCAACTCTTTTAAAAGCCTTCTCCCATGGTGCGTAAAGTTTCATAAATATTCCTTTTTAGTTTGACAAAACTTTGTTTCTTCCAGATTGTTTAGCTTCATAAAGCAGCATGTCCGCTTGATTTACAGTCTCATCTAGTGTGTCTTCATGTTGAGTTACTAATCCTATTGATATAGTGAATCTAATCTCTACATTTTTATCTGAGATAGTCACTGAGTTTTGAACGTTAGCTCTTAGTTTTTCAAATACATCTACCGCGTTCTTGGGTTTTATATCTTTTAAAATAATACAAAATTCTTCTCCGCCAAATCTTGCTACAATATCATTTTGACCAGTATTTGCTCTTAAAATCTCAGATAAATTAACAATAGCTTTGTCTCCAGTGTCATGGCCATAGGTGTCGTTGATTTTTTTAAAGTGATCTATATCTACCATGGCAATAGCAAAATTTTCACCACTCTCTAGTGCAGTGTTAAAATATGTTTGTACATTTTTAAAAAAATAACGTCGATTATACAGTCCTGTTAAAAAGTCTCTATTGGCATGGTTTGTAATAATTTGTATATTTTCCAAGGCTTCTATGGAGTTGTTAACTCGACATGAGAACTCCTCTTTTGAAAAAGGTTTATTAATATAGTCATTTGCACCATTCTTTAAAAACATAGCATTTACTTCATCATCAGTATTGGATGATATTGCAATTATACAAATATCATTTTTATTGTGTGTTTCCCTGATGGCTGCTGTTAGCTTTAGACCATCCATGACAGGCATAAAGTAGTCTGTTAAAACTAAAGATAAATCAGGATGGGATTTTAACATCCCAAGAGCTTCTTCACCGTGAGCAACTGTAATGACTTTATAAAAAAGATTTTCTAACATATTTTTCATCTGTTTTCTAAATACCATAGAGTCATCAACAACTAAAATTGTATGGTTTTGATTTTTTTGCAGTCTTTTTATTGTGTTTATAATATAGTTTATAACATTTACACCGCTTTTATTTACATAGTCAACTATGTTTTTATTAAGCAGTTCTTTTCTTAAATCTTTATCTACATTTGCGCTTAAAACTATTATTTTATTGTTTTTGCTTAAAGCGTAATCAACTATTTCTCCATTTGGAGCATCAGGGAGGTTTAAATCAAGAAGAGTTAAAAAGTAATCATGTCTTTTTAAAAATAGTTTTGCTTCTAGCAAGCTATATGCTACATCAATTTCAATGTTCAGCTCAGCAACTATTTTTTTAGTTATCAGTTTCGCCAAGGTCTTGTTGTCTTCTACAATTAAAATTCTTTGCATATTGTGTCCTAATAATTTTTTTAATAAAAATTTCTTTAATCAAGTTTTGTATTATAGCAAATAAGCATATATTTTAAATAATGGTTCTATAATCCTTTTATGAATTTAAAAGATTTACAAAACAAATCAGTACTGTTGTTTGGAAAGAGCCGTGCTTTTGGAAGTGAGGAGTTTGAGTCACAGATGAAGTTTCATAAAATCACATTGTGCAAAGAGTACAACAGCGGAGTCGTACTTGTCGTAGAGGGCAAGATGATGAGTCCTTATGAGCATATAGCAAGTGATGAACTTTATAGAGAAAATTCTAAAGAGATTGAGTTTATCTCAATAGATGATTTTGAAAAAGAGCTGGCAAAGTATATAGACGCAGATACTCTCTTGATGAGTCTTAAGCTATCCCACGATAAGCAGAGATTAAAAAGTTTTTTGCAAAACTCCACCTTGGGTGATGAGCTGTTTTTGAAACTGCTGAAGATGTACTCGTGGAGGGGTGAAGACTTTTTTGGGAGTGATGATAACAGGGATGTTAGCGCTGCGATTATTTTAAGGTTTTACAAAAACATAGAGCGCAACCATAATGTTCAGTATGCAACTTCTGGTTTTATGCACCTGCTAGCGCAGACTGATAACAGTAGTCTTATAGCAGCAATAGCAGAGCTAGAACCTTTGCAAAAAAGTTTTACTCTGGATGTTAAGTCGTCAAACTACACAATTTTGACAGCCATAGCGACTCAAACTGCCACGCCAAAAAGTGTGCTGAATCTTTTTATAAAAAAATCTTCCTCATATATTAAAACTATTATCGCAATGCGTGATGATTGCGATGAAGAGATGCAGATAGCTCTTTACAACTCTATGGATGAAGATGTTCATGAGGCTCTCTCTTATAATTTTAACCTCTGCGAGACACTCTTGCGTAAACTTATAGATCAAGATAAATTTGCACATAATATTGCTCTACATGTAAGACTTAATATTGATTTTTTTGAGACATTGTTGCAAAAATATCCTCAAGAGTTGGCTCAAAATGGGTCTCTCTCAATTGAGATGCAGGCAAAACTACTCTCCTTACATGTACAAGGTGTTAAAGTCGCTTTGGCATCAAACTTCAAGATAGACAAGAGAATACTTTTAGAGCTTCTTAGGGAGGATACCAAAGAGGTTAAGTCTGCAATTTATAAAAACTCCGCAACTTCGCAGACAATTCTTGAAAATGCGTATGAAAAAAGAGAGAACCATTTTTCACTGGCATGCAACGAGAATACTCCAAAGCATATATTAAAGCGGCTTGGAGATAGTTTTGATAAAAAAGTTTTAAGAGCCTTGGCTCAAAATGAAAGCACACCGGTTGAGATTTTATACCAACTGCAACTGGACTCTGCGTTGGCGAGAGTTGTAAAAGAGAATCCGGCATTTGGAAAATATATTCAACAAAACAGTATAGGATGGGAAGTTTGAAGGCAACAAGTTTAATAAACACGATTACCTCTTTGGTAGAGCAAAAAGTTCCAATATTTTTATGGGGAGCACCGGGAATAGGGAAGTCATCTATTGTGAAGCAAGTTGCAGACGAGAGAGGTATCTCTTTTATTGATTTAAGACTTGCACTTATGGACCCCACAGATTTAAAAGGTATTCCGTTTTACGATAAAGAGTCACATACGGCACTTTGGGCACCTCCGGCTTTTTTGCCAAAAGAGGGTGAAGGGATTTTGTTTTTAGATGAGCTGAACTCCGCACCCCCGTCTGTTCAGGCTTCAGCATATCAGCTAATACTAGACAGAAAAGTGGGAGAGTATGAACTTCCGGATGGATGGGCAATAGTCGCAGCGGGAAACCGTGAGGGAGACAGAGGGGTCACATACAGAATGCCAAGCCCGCTGGCAAATAGATTTGTCCATTTTGAAATGGAAGTAAATGTAGAGGATTGGCGCTTTTGGGCATATTCCAAAGAGGTAGACGAGAGAATTATCTCATATATTTCTTATAAAAGCGAACACTTGTTTACATTTGACTCCAAAAGTGATGTTAAGAGCTTTGCAACACCTAGAAGCTGGGAATATGTAAACAAAATATTAAAAAGCACAATATCAGATGAACTACTTCTAGATACTTTAGGCGGAGCAATCGGACGAGATGTTGCTGTCTCCTTTTTGAGCTTTACAAAAGTTATGAATCGTCTTCCTGATATACAAAATATTTTAACATCCGCAAGTGGTGAATACAGTGATGAGGTCGATGTTTTATATGCTTTAAGCACAGGTCTTGTGAGTGCCTATTTAAAAGATAAGAGTGAAGAGAGTTTGGAGAACTTGCTAACATATACTCTTGATTTAAAGAGCGAATTTGCAGTAATGATAGTGCAGGATTTACAAAGAAACGGTGTGGATATGCAGAACTCTGCAGTTTTTAAAGAGTGGGTTCGTAAGTTTGCTTTTCTTTTAGGGTAATACTTAACTATGTCAATAGAGAAAAAAATCTCACAGGCCAAAGCTAAACTATTAGTTGATTATCCACTTTTTGGAACAATTGCTTCAAAGTTGGAGCTGAGCATAAATGATGATATACAAAGCTTTAAAAGCAACGGTGTAAAGCTGGAGTATAACAGCGATTTTTTTCAAGGCTTGGAACTGAGTGAGATGGAGTTTGTCTTTGCAAACGGGGCTATGCACGCTTCACTGGCTCATGAGTCACGTAAAAATGGCAGAAGTGGCTGGTTATGGCAACTTGCGACCGACTATGCAGTAAATGACATGTTGGTTGAGAATGGTTTAGAGAGACCCCATGAGGCACACTACTCAAAAAGATTTAGCGGACTCTATGCGGAGGAGATTTATGCCGAGCTAAAAGCTGACATACTTCGTGAGGATGAAGGTTTGGAGTATGAAGCTGATGATGTGAATGATATTAATTCTGATGAATCTAGTAAAAGTTCAGAAGTTAATGGACCCCTTGAGTCCAGCTTATCTAATGACTCAGCCGAAGAAGCACAAAATGAAACTATCCAAGCAGAACAACTCTTTGAGGAGTTTGCAAAAGCAACTCTTGAGGCTGAGATAAAAAATGGCGAAATCCCAGCTGCGATAGATAGGTTTTTCAACCTTACATGTAAGAGTAAAATTGATTGGCGAGATGAGCTAAAAGCGGCACTCGACAGGTTTCATAAAGATGACTACACTCTTTTGCCACCCAATAAAAAGTTTCTACATGTAGGGATATATTTGCCCTCATGTATAAGCCAAAGATTTAAGTTGGTAGTGGCGGTGGACAGCTCAGGCTCAATAGATGAAAAACTCTTAAATGAGTTTTTAAGTGAGTTGAACTTTCTTATGAATACAATTCAAAACTACGAAATAGAGTTGTTGGTTTGTGATGATAAAATCCAATCACATAAAACTTTTTACAGTGGTGATATTTTAGAAGCTGATTTAAAAGGTGGCGGAGCTACAGACTTTAGAGCTGTTTTTGAGTTTATACAAAATGAGCTTGAAGATACTAAACTGCTTCTGTATTTTACGGATTTAGATGG
The DNA here is from genome assembly GCF_015265455.1 of Candidatus Sulfurimonas baltica. Classification (NCBI taxonomy): domain Bacteria; kingdom Pseudomonadati; phylum Campylobacterota; class Epsilonproteobacteria; order Campylobacterales; family Sulfurimonadaceae; genus Sulfurimonas; species Candidatus Sulfurimonas baltica. The sequence continues at coordinate 321,583 of NZ_CP054492.1, forward strand.
AATATTTCCACATGTAGCCCCGTTTTATGATGTAAAATGGATAAGCCAAAAAGTGACTGAAGTTCCATTTGGAGAAGTTATACTTTTAGAGGATTAGCACGTGAATTATTGTATAATTTTTTCATGAATTATTTGAAAAATGTTATTGAAAAACTACAGGCAAAAAAGAACGTTTTTTTAACCGGCGGGGCAGGGGTCGGCAAAACAACCATTACAAGAGATGTGATACAAGCCTACGAAGAAGATGCAAAAAAAGTTGCAAAATTGGCCTCGACTGGAATGGCGGCCACTCTTATAAGCGGTCAGACTCTGCACAGCTTTTTAGATTTGGGAATCGCTTCAAACATAGATGAGCTAGAGAAAAACGGCAAGCTAGAGATCAAAGCGAAGGTGAAAAAACTTCTCTCCAGTATGGAGCTAATCGTTATAGATGAAATCTCCATGGTAAGTGATACTCTTTTTGACATGATTAGAGTTAGGCTTGCTCAGGCAGAGTTTAGAGGCTCTCTTCTTGTGGTGGGTGACTTTTTACAGCTCCCTCCTGTAGTTCGTGGATATGGCGATGTTAAGTTTGCTTTTGAATCATCATCTTGGGATAAGTTTGGGTTTGAAACAGTAGAATTGACACATATTTATAGAACCGATGACAAGGAGTTTATAGAACTTTTAGCACATGTAAGAGACGGATTTGTAAATGAAGATGTACATAACTCGCTCAATGAGTTTATAAAGCCTCTTCCAGAAGATTTAAGTGAGTTTACTTTTCTTTTTGGCAAAAACAACTCAGCTTCATTTCACAATAAAAATCAGCTCTCTTTTGTAGATAGCGAACTGTTTATAAAAGAGGCTCAGGTCATTAAACATATAAAAACTACTAAAGATTTTGAGATAGAGCGTTTTATGGACGATGCAAGGATAGAAAAAGAGTTGGAGTTAAAAGTAGGAGTTCCGGTTCTTTTTACAAGAAACTCTTGGAACTATTTTAACGGTGAGAGAGGTTTGATAGTAAATGTTGACAACAACTTTGTATATGTTCAAAAAAGTGACGGTGTTGTTGTAAAACTTGAAGCAATCGCACAAAGCAAGAGCATGTGGAAAGAAAAAAGCATAAGTGGTAAAAAAGAGATTGTTGAAGAGCCTGTTTTTAGTGTTTACCAGTACCCAATAAAACTAGCTTATGCTATTACAATTCATAAATCACAAGGTATGTCTATCGAGGATTTGATAATAGAGACTAATGAGATATTTGCACCATCGCAGTTTTATGTGGCGATATCAAGAAGTTCAAACCCTAAAAGATTGAATCTTATAGCACCGTCAAAGCAGTGGAGAGAGATAGTTTTTGTAAATTCGAAAGCTTTGGAGTTTGTTAAAACTTAAAAGCTTTAAGCTTCCCTTTCGATGATAGTATCAGTACTTTGGAAAACTTACGTTTGTTTAGTTTGATTTTTTTAAGTGCTTTAAAGTCATCATTATCTAATCCATATATTATAGAGTCAACTAATATTAGCCACCATTTGTCAAATAGATTAAAGTTTTTAGATATTTTTTTATCTTTTTCATCAATAACTAATTGAATGTTTTTGTGAAGCTCATTTACAATCCACAAATGATCATTATTGCAACCAGCAAAAATATACTGTACTGATTTTTTCTTTATCGGCGTAAATGTTATTTCTAAATAATCAGATACTTTGAATGACTTTTTTTTATGGATTTTATGAGTGTGCTTTTTTAATACTTTTTTCGTTTTTTTAATAACACCGTCTTTACTATCTACATGTAACGGTTTGGAAAGTATTATTGATATATATGCAGAATTTCTATAATCAGTGTGCTTAAAAGTAGAAATTATTTTTTTTATTTTTTTAATGAGGTGTATTTCAAAGTTTTCTATACTAATCAACTTCTCACCATTTATATGGTTTCGATTGAGTCTCCTAACCTCTACTGCTACTTCATTGTCAAGAAGAAAATCAGGGGTGACATTTCCAAGTGGCTCATGCTCTAATTTTGTATAGTCTAAAGTTTGTAAATACTTCTTTGCTCTTGTTTCGTCTTTATTTTCTTGTCTGCTCATGGTTTTGTATTTTATCTGAAAGTGGTAAAAATAAAAATAATATGCAAGGAAAAGTTTTGTAAATTTGTAAAAGAGGTTAAAAAGTTAACCCTCACAAAATGTGAGAGTTAAAAAAAAGAAAGTGACTACAGTTTATTTTCGTGTTTACCAAGATATTCAGCTACACCCTCAGTTGTTGCTTTCATACCTTCGTCACCTTTTTGCCAACCGGCAGCACAAACTTCACCATGCTCGTCAGTAAACTGCATTGCATCTACCATACGAATCATCTCGTCAATATTACGGCCAAGTGGTAAATCATTGATAACTGAATGACGAACAATACCTTTTCCATCTATAAGGAATGAACCGCGAAGTGCTACTGCTTCACCAAAAAGAACATCATAGTCTTTAGAGATTTGTTTTGTAAGATCAGCTACAAGAGGGTATTTGATACGACCGATACCACCGTTGTTTATCGGGGTTTCTCTCCATGCAAAGTGTGAAAACTGGCTGTCTACAGAAACACCTATAACATTCACGCCACGGCTTTTGAAATCTTCAATTCTGTGAGAAAATGCAATGATTTCAGACGGACATACAAAAGTAAAGTCCAACGGGTAAAAGAATAAAACTGTACCTTTTTCACCAAAATTTTCTGATAATTTAAAATCTTCTACTATTGAGCCATCTGCTAAAACTGTTGTCGCTGTAAAATCTGGAGCTGGGTTTGTTACTAACATATTATAATTCCTTGAAGTTTTTTTTATTTGGAAAATTCTAACAAAATTTCATTTACAAATAAATTATTTTAAATGATTGAAAATTATATAAAGAATTTTTTTATATAAAATATTAAACCATCTGCTTAGAGAATAAATGAGATTCCAAATCAAGTTTGGAATGACGACACCTCCGTCACCCTGAACTTGATTCAGGGTCTAGTGGTTTAAATTACACTAAGCACTAATGTTTTCGCCTCTTCTTGTATGAGAGAGAGATGCTCTTTAGAGATAAAACTCTCTGCATATATTTTGTAAATATCTTCTGTTCCTGAAGGACGTGCCGCAAACCAGCCATTTTTTGTAGTAACTTTTAGTCCACCTATAGACTCATTATTTCCGGGAGCTTGCGTGAAAATACCATCTATTTTCTCACCTGCTAAACTCTCTGATACTATATCATCAGGAGATAGTTTTTTAAGTTTTGCTTTTTGCTCAGGTGATGCTTGAGCATCACTTCTCTCATAGTATGAGACACCAAACTGTGATTCTAACTCTTTATATATTGTGCCAGGGTCTTTTTTAAGTTTTTCTGTAATTTCAAAGGCAAGAAGATTTAAAATAATTCCATCTTTGTCGGTTGTCCAAACAGAACCGTCTTTACGTAAAAATGAGGCGCCGGCACTCTCTTCCCCGCCAAAACCTATACTTCCATTGCTTAGCCCGTCTACAAACCACTTAAAACCAACCGGTACTTCAATAACCTCACGGTTAATTGATTTTGCAACTCTGTCAATCATAGAACTTGAAACAAGTGTTTTTCCTATTTTAAGTGAAGATGACCAACTCTTACGGTATTGAAAAAGATACCAAATAGCAACAGATAAATAGTGGTTAGGATTCATAAGTCCAACACTCTTGGTAACAATTCCATGACGGTCAAAGTCCGGGTCATTAGCAAATGCTAGGTCATACTTATCTTTAAGTGCAATCAGTGATGCCATAGCATAAGGCGAGGAGCAGTCCATCCTCACTTTTCCATCATGATCACATGACATAAAACTAAATGTAGGGTCAACATCTTCATTTACAATTTCAAGGTTAAGGCCGTAAATCTCATTTATTTTTTTATAAACCTCTATCCCTGAGCCACCCAGTGGGTCAACACCAACATTTAGTTTACTTGACTTTAAAAGATCCATATCTATTATGCTTGATAACGCTACTACATAAGGGGTGATGAAATCTATTTGAGCTACCTTATTTAATGCCTCTTCTGCACTCACTTTTTTTACACCATTTAGAGAATTTTTCAGATACTCATTTGCATTTGCTTCAATAACAGAAGTTGCATCGGTGTCAGCTGGACCTCCGTTTGGTGGGTTATATTTAAACCCTCCATCTTGGGGAGGATTGTGCGATGGAGTGATTACAATACCATCGCAAAGCTCTTTAGAGGTTTTGTTTGCCTCTATAACTGTAAAAGAGAGTACGGGAGTTGGAACATAACCATCATCTTTTGCTATTGCACAATCAACACCATTAGCTATACAAACTTGCAGTGCAGAGATTTGCGCAGGCGTTGAGAGAGCGTGTGTGTCTTTTGCAATAAAAAGTCTGCCGTTGATACCGTTACTTTTTCTATAATCACAAACAGCCTGCATAGTAGCAAAAATATGTGCTTCATTAAAGCTGTTTTTAAAAGATGAACCACGGTGACCTGAAGTTCCAAAAGCAACCAGTTGAGAGCTTTCTAAGACATTTGGCGTTTTTGTGTAATAATCAGAAATAAGATTAGGAATATTTATTAGATTAGAAGAAGAAACTTTTTGTCCTGCATTTTTATGTATCATAAAGTAGAGCTCCATGTTGATTTTTTTTATTTAAATTTATTTACGATTGTATATAAAAACACAAGAGAATACAATAAAAACTACGTAAAAAGCTTTATTTAACATACTAAGATATACTTTCGGTGATTTATGGAGCTGGACTCTGTATATCAATAAGGAAAATCGATGACGAAAGAGTATATATTTACTTCAGAGTCTGTAACAGAAGGGCACCCTGATAAGATGGCAGATCAAATCAGTGATGCAATTTTGGATTATATTATTGAACATGATCCTAATGCACGCGTTGCGTGTGAAACACTGGTATCAAATGGTTTTTGTGTAATTGCAGGCGAACTGAAAACAACGGCTTATGCCCCAATGCAAGAGATTGCAAGGAAAGTTATTCAAGAGATTGGGTACACAGATGCAACTTATGGGTTTGATTATAGAGCTGCAGCAGTTTTAAATGGTATAGGTGAGCAGTCACCTGACATCAACCAAGGTGTCGATCAAGCAAATGGTGATATTGGAGCTGGTGATCAAGGGCTTATGTTTGGTTATGCCTGTAGTGAAACAGATGTTCTTATGCCTATGCCAATTTACTTGGCTCATCGCTTGACCAGAAGGTTGGCAGAGGTTCGTAAAGAGGGAATTATCCCTTATCTTCGTCCTGATGGGAAAGCTCAGATAAGTATTAAATATATAGGTGACAAGCCTGTTTCAGTTGAAACCGTAGTTATTTCAACGCAGCATGCTCCTGATGTTTCGCAGGAGAAAATACATGAAGATGTTATAAATGAAGTCATTAAGCATGTGATTCCTAGTGAAATGATGCATAAAAATACCGTTTTTCATATCAATCCAACTGGAAAATTTGTAGTTGGCGGACCTCAAGGTGATGCGGGACTTACTGGTAGAAAAATAATAGTTGATACATATGGTGGTTCTTGTCCTCACGGCGGGGGCGCATTTAGCGGAAAAGATCCAACCAAAGTTGACAGAAGTGCTGCTTATGCTGCAAGGTGGGTAGCCAAAAATTTGGTTGCTGCTGGTGCCTGTGATAAAGTCACTTTACAAATTGCATACGCGATTGGTGTTGTTCAACCAGTTTCTATTATGGTAGATACGCATGGAACGGGTAAAGTAGAAGAAGAAAAAATAGAAAAATGTGTAAAAAAACTTTTTGACTTATCTCCAAAAGGTATTATAGACTCCTTAAATCTTCTCCGTCCTATCTATAGAAGGACAGCAGCCTATGGTCACTTTGGAAGGGAAGAGGATGGTTTTACTTGGGAGATGACAAACAGAGCAACAGATATTAAAGAGTACTTGGAACTTTAATAGTAATCATTATCAAATCTCCTAGTGTTTAGGAAGATTGTTTATGTTAAAAGTGTAACAAATTAATATAATTAGACTCATATAAAAGATATTTTAGCTATCTTTAAAAATCTTTTGTTAAACTTACTTCGAAATAAAATAACTAGGAGAATCCTAATGGCAGTAATTATTAATGATACATGTATTAACTGTGGTGCTTGTATAGATGAGTGTCCAGTAGAAGCGATAGTTGATGAGGATGATAATCCAACAGATGAAGAGATTTACTATGTGTATGGTGACAAATGTGTAGAGTGTGTTGGTCATCATGATGAGCCAGCATGTGCTACTGCATGTCCTACTGAAGGATGTATTACATGGGATGCTATTGGTGAGAGTCCAGAGCATCGTGATGATATTACAGACGACCAACGTTCAAATAAAGAGCCTGTAGTAGAATAGTCTTTTTACATATTACAAAGTGGAAAACACTTTGTAATACCCACTTTTTACAATTCTTACGAAATTTCTTTTCCATTTAATTTATAATAAACTCTTTTTTAGATATAATTCCATCCTAATTTTATAGATATAACAGGAGATTTGATGGAACGTACACTATCAATAATAAAACCAGATGCCGTAGCTAAAGGTGTTGTAGGTAAGATTTTAGACCGTTTTGAGAGTGCTGGTCTTAAAATAGCAGCAACAAGAAAAATTCAACTTTCTCGTGTAGATGCAGAAGCTTTTTATGCAGTTCACGCTGAAAGACCTTTTTTCGGTGATTTAGTTGATTTTATGATTAGCGGTCCAGTAGTTGTAACAGTTTTAGAAGGTGAAAATGCAATGCAAAAGAACCGTGATCTTATGGGTGCTACTAATCCTAAAGAAGCTGAAGCTGGTACAATTCGTGCAGATTTTGCTGAAAACATAGATGCAAATGCAGTTCACGGAAGTGATTCTGTAGAGAATGCAGCTGTTGAAATCGCATTCTTTTTCTCTGAAAGAGAAATTTCTTAAGTTTTTATGAAAGTAATACTTAGAAAAGTTGGACAAACACCAGTAGATTTTGAAGTAAAATCTGATGAAATAACTTTTAAAGGTTATTTACAGTATGATGCCAACAAATTAATTTTGCTCAAAGCAAAATTAAGTGGAAAAATCACTACAGACTGCGATGTCTGTGCTGAAGAGTTCAAGCTTGATGCTGATGAAGATATAGAATTTTTTATCTCAGATGGTATTTATGAAAAGAGTGAAGAAGCTTTATTGGATGTTGTAGAAGTATTAAACTCTGCAGTAGATATGCAAGATCTCATGAATTCGGAAATAGAACTTATAAAAAGCGACTATAACAGTTGTGACAATTGTAAAAGTTCTTAATTATAAGAACAAAAATTTAAACAAAGGAATATATAATGGCAGTACCTAAAAGAAGAGTATCTCATTCACGTTCAGCGAAAAGAAGAACTCACTATAAAATAACTTTAGCTAAACCAGTTAAAGATAAGGATGGAACTTACAAACTTCCACATCATATCAACCCAACTACTGGTGAGTATAAGTAGTCAATGGTAAAGATTGCTATTGATGCAATGGGCGGGGACTTCGGTCCCGAACCAATTGTTAAGGGTTGTATTCTAGCGCTTAAGAAAAAACAATTCATTCCTATCCTAGTAGGAAAAAAATCAGAAATTTTACCTCTGTTACCAAAACGTTATAGAGATAAGATTTCTATAGTAGAAGCAGATGACGTTATATCAATGAGTGATGCTGCTACTGAGGCTATAAAGCGCAAAGAAAGTAGCATTTATATAGCTATTGAACTAGTTAAAAATGGTGAGGCGGATGGTGTTGTTTCGGCTGGTCATAGTGGCGCTACTATGACACTCGCAACTCTTAGACTCGGACGTCTTCAAGGCGTACTTCGTCCTGCTCTAGCTACATTAATGCCTACGAAGCTTTCCAGACGCTCAATATTATTAGACGCGGGTGCAAATGTTGATTCAAAAGCTGAACACATTGCTCAATTTGCTGTTATGGGTGGATGTTACGCAGAAGATTTGCTCAAGATACAGACTCCTAGAATTGGGATTCTTGCAAATGGGGAAGAGCCATCAAAAGGAAATGATGTTACAAAAGAAGCATTTAAACTCTTAATTGGATATAAAGGCTTTAAGGGTAATGTTGAGGGTGGAGATATTTATAATGGCAGTTGTGATGTAATAACTTGTGATGGTTTTGTGGGAAATCTAGTCCTAAAAGCAAGCGAAGGTGTCGCGTCTACAATTACTGGTCTAATCAAAGACTATATTAGAAAATCACCAATTGCTATAACGGGTGCACTTTTAATGAGAAAAGTTTTCAGACTTCTTAGAGCGCAGATGGATTATGCAGAGATAGGCGGAGCACCACTTATTGGTATAAAGGGTTGCGCAATAGTAAGTCACGGCAAAAGTAACCCTAAAGCTATACAAAATGCAATTTTTCAAGCAATAAATTATGTTGATACAGGCGTTAATGAGCACATTATAGAGAGACTTGAAGTCCTGAAAAACAAGGAAAAATAATGGCTTATGCTGCCTTTAGATCTATCGGTGCTTATGTTCCTAGTAAAATTTTAACAAACGAAGATTTATCTACAATGGTTGATACTTCAGATGAATGGATCACAAAAAGAACCGGTATAAAAGAGCGCCATATAGCGCACGAAGATGAGTTCACAAGCGATATGGGTGCAAAAGCAGCTGAATTAGCAATACAGAGAAGTGGTTTAGCTAAGAGCGACATAGATATGGTTGTTTGCGCTACTATCTCTCCAGATTATTTTTGTATGCCTTCAACTGCTACTATAATTTCAACTAAGCTTGGGCTTGGCAACGTAACAGCATTCGATATCTCTGCAGCTTGCACAGGTTTTGTTTATATTCTTTCAATTGCTAAAGCATTTATTGAATCAGGGATGAAAAAAAATGTTCTTATAATCGGTGCAGAAAAATTATCAGCAATTACTGACTATACTGATAGAGGCACTTGTATTCTTTTTGGAGACGGTGCTGGCGCTGCTATAATTTCCGCAACAAATGATAAAGAAGAAGCTATTATTGATGTTCACACTGGGTCAGATGGTGCATATGCAGATTTACTAATGACACCTAACGGCGGAAGTGGTTCTGCTCATGACTCTTTAACTCAAGAGGCTTCAAGTTGTTTTATGCAGATGAAGGGAAATGAGACATTTAAAGTAGCAGTAAGAACTTTGACAAAAGATGTTGTTGAGATTTTAAAAGAAAACAATATCCAAAGTTCTGAAATAAAACATTTCGTACCACATCAAGCAAACTACAGAATAATTAAAGCAGTTGGTGATGCTCTAAAACTTAATGATGAGCAAGTTGTTCTTACTGTTGAAAAATATGGAAATACTTCCGGCGCTTCTATACCGATGGCAATAAACGACATCTATGAACAGGGGAAGCTTAAAAAAGGTGAACTTATGCTCTTGGATGCTTTTGGCGGGGGGCTAACATGGGGTTCAGCCCTAGTCCCATTTTCACCACTAAAATAACACTTTTGCCCAATTTCGGCGTTAGAGGTTAATTTTCTATCGTCACTCACATAAGTGAGTTCCTCAATAAAATTAACTTCTACCTTGAACTAGAACAAAACTGAAAATTTTAATGTCGAAAATTATTGGCTTTTGTATTTTATAAATTCTCTAAAGCTTTTTTTACATTTTTATGAAACTCTTTTTCATCTGGAAGCTTTAAATCACTTTCTCTTAATTTTTCTCCCCACATAGGGTTTGGAAAGTAACTGTCCTCTTTAAATCTAGCCATCACATGTATATGAACTCTTGGAAGCATATTCGCAAAAGATGCCATATTTATTTTAGCGGGTCTGTAGTACTCTTTCATCTCATATTCTATAATGTCATATACTTCCCAAAGTTTTGTTCTTAAACTTTTTGGAACATCACCTAACTCTTTGTAGGCTTGTTTTGTAAATATCTTAAGCCATGGTATTTCACTATCTTCTGTTTCAATATATATATCGTTGTCTTCGTAAACTATCATTTAAAGCCTTTCTTAATCAATTATAGCAATTTTTATTCTAACCCAAATAAATCCATAATATGAATTCCACTCTCCACTTGTAAAAAAATATCATTTTTTTCAGAAAAGTAACAGCGGATTAGGCTGTAAAATTATGCTTCACATGTTTTAATTCCAAATTTATTCAGATGTTGACACTTTTGGCAAGGTTTACTGTTTTTTTTACAATAGTATCCTGTAATAAGCTTATTAAGAGATGGGTTTGTCAGCGCTTTGTTTTTCATTTCAAACTCTCTTCATAAGCTCGGTATCTTATTTTTTGGAGGAGATTTTGGAACTGCTCGTTTACCTTGAGTATTAATCCTCTGGCATGTGAAACTACTTTACCCGCTATGTTGTAGAGTTTGTATCTAATTGTTTTAATGGTGTGCTTTTGAAGATTTGTGTCCAGTATCTGTTTAAACATCAAGAAAAGGTTATACGCAAGTGTTCCTATTAAAAAGTAGAAAGCATTTGCCTGTGTATTGGATGTTGGAAGATAGCTCATATTAAAACCATTTTTTAACTCTTTAATCTTATTCTCACTTGTTTCACCTCTTTGACGGTGCAGTTTAATAATCTCCTGCGGGCTTAAATTATTATCATTAGTGGCGATACAGTAGTAAATCTCATCTTGATATTGCATCATCACTTCATCGCCTATATAGCCCTTAAGCGTTGGGAGTGTAGGTGTTATATCTTTTTTAATTACTATCATTCTAAAAGCATTATCTGTATCACACATCGTGTGCATAAACTCTGCTACTTTCTCTCTTTTGGAAAAAGTTTGCCAATCATCATCTTTAATATCTTTGATTGAATCAAATACATTTTTATTCTTTTTAGCTGTTACAGTGAAAAAAATATTTTCTTTATCGCAGTGGTTAAAAATAGCAGCTTGATACGAAGCACTATCGGCCCTGAATCTGTCAAACTTCACACTAAAAGGGAGCTGTGCTTGACACTGTTTAAGAAACTCCAGGTTTTTACTAGCAGGTGCCTCATTACCCTCTCGGAAATCTACATCAATCACATATCCACTGTTAATATGTCCAACCATAGGCATATAACCAGGTGCATCTTTATATGACCACTTTGCTGTATTTTTATGAGCTTCAATAAATGTAGCGTCTATGTCTAAAATAAGCTCTTCATTTTTGAGTGATTTTAAAAATCGTTTGAGAAATTGCTTGTTGATATTTCTTACTCCATCGGTGCCAAGTGCAGCATGTCTGTGAAGATACTTTGTAAATGCTCCTGCTGTTGGAATATTTTTCATTTTTAGCAGTAATGAGAGCGCGCTATCTAATCGTATCTCTTTTATATCATCTAAGACTCTGCCTCCGCTATGGAGCATCAGAATAAGTGGATAAATAAATTCAAACGGAGTGTATCCGTTTGGATGTTTGGCTAAAGGAATGTTCGTGTTGCAAAGTGCTTCAAGGTTCATACCCTTAAGATACTCCCCAAATATTGCTACACCTGTTCTAGGAGTTAATTTTTCGTTTGTAGTTTCGATATTGAAGTTTAATATTGTTTGAGGCATAATCTCTCTCGTGCAGAAAAAGTTGCACCCGTTGGGTGAAAACATTGAGTGTAACTTTTTCTTGTTAAAGTACCTAATTATAGAGCAAGTCGGCTTGTTGTCTAATTTGGTATGGAATTATTGGGGTCTAAAGAAAAGATTATACTAAAAATAGATAAGATGTAAGATTGATAAATATTAGAAAAAGCCAACCTTGTTGCGAAGCAAGCACGGAAAGTTATGGGTCTTTAACAGATCGCCAGACTGCCTAGGTATTTACACCTCATTTTCCTTTATCTATCAAAATTTTTTAATAAGTATAATTGTTTTTAGTTTTGCGTGTGCTTTTCTGACATTTATACTTATTGGTATGGAGGAAAATCATGAAAACTGTAGTATTCGTCATTATGACATTTTTTATGTTTAGTCCCTTAGGAGCTTCATCTGATACTCTTAAGAAGAAAGAGTTTGTTTTAGATATATTTGCAAATGATTTCATTGACATAGAGCCAATAAATTTTGGCAACTTTGTGTTTAAGATTGATATATCTAATAGTCTATTGGAACTTGAAAATAGGAGTGAAAAAAATAGTAGCTTGATTAACAGAGTTGTTTTTTGGGTAAATTATGAATTTTAGTCTTATTGAAATTTGTACATGTAAAACAGAAGGATTTACATGTACATAGAGATATTTAGTCTCTAGTTCTGTTACGGTTTCTATCACCGCCGCCAGAACGGCTTCTGTCACCACCAGTAGAACTTCCGCCGCCAGCAGAACTTCCACCACGGTATCCACCGCCAGAACTAGCACCACCTGAACGATTTCTATCTCCACTACCGCCAGAACGATTTCTATCTCCACCGCCACCAGAACGATTTCTATTTCCTTTATAACCGCCACGGCCGCCTCTACTATCATTTCTACTAGCAGCACGCTCTAAAATAGCAGCTAATTTATCAGCTGGTATACCGATAGTATTTGGACCTTTTACCGCTTGTCTATCTAAAATCATGGAAACAAGTTTAAACATAATAGTAGCTTCATCTATGTCCTCTTTTAACATGTCAAGAATTTGATGAGCTTCATCATAGATGTGTTGGTCTTCTATTGTTTTAACTATTGATTTTAAGTTTAAAGCTCTTAAATCATTTTTACTTGGAACAAATGCATGAGTCATTGTAGTTCCAACTTTTGATTTGATTCTTTGAAGTTCTTTAAACTCTAATGGAGTTAAAAGCGTAATAGCCTTACCTTTAGTTCCAGCACGGCCAGTTCTACCAATACGGTGAACATAAGACTCAGGGTCAAAAGGTATGTGATAATTGAAAACATGAGATATATTATCTACATGTATACCACGAGCGGCAACATCAGTAGCAACTAAAACTTTAACACTATTGCTCTTGAAACCTTTAATTACAGTTTCGCGTTGGCGTTGCTCCATATCTCCGTGAAGACCATTAGCTAAGTATCCAGCATTTGATAGAACATTTGAAAGTCTATCAACTTCACTTTTTGTTCTACAAAACACTACACATTTTTTAGTATCTTCAGCATCCATAAGACGGATAATCGCATCATCTCTCTCAGATTCTTCGATTACATAATACTCTTGAGATATATCTGTATTAGTTGTCTCGCCTTGAGTGATAGATATAAACTCTGGATTATCTAAGATTCTTTCAGCTAGAAGCTTGATAGGTTTAGGCATAGTTGCTGAGAATAAAAGTGTTTGACGATTTGTTGGAAGATATGAAAAAATTTCATTAATATCATCTAGAAATCCCATGTCAAGCATCTCGTCAGCTTCGTCTAGTACAACGATGCTTGGAGCGAAATCTTTAACTAGATTCTTTTTAAGAATATCTAAAAGTCTACCCGGAGTTGCAACAACAACACTAGCACCTCTTTCGATAAGGTCGATTTGTCTATTGTAAGAGCTACCGCCATAAACAGTCACTGTTCTAGCATTTATATTTCTACCATATTTGAACATCTCATCACTAACTTGAGTAGCAAGTTCACGAGTTGGAGTTATTATTAGTATGCTAACACCACTTTTTGGATCGATATTGTTTAGTGCAGGAAGACCAAAAGCAGCTGTTTTACCAGTACCAGTGTGTGCTTGACCAACTATGTCACGACCAGCTAATATAAATGGTATTGCTGCTGCTTGAATAGGGCTAGGAACTGTAAAACCTGCGTCTTTAACTGCTCTTAGTATATCTTTGTTTAAACCTAAATCATCAAATGTGATTGTTGGCTCTTCATTAATTTGTTCTGCGTTTGTTTGTGCATTTTCTTGCATCGTTATCCTTTAAATAGGAGCTGATACAAGATTGCCTCATTTGGCAATGCACCTTCCCCTAAACTATTTGTGGAATTATACCCAAATATAATTTGTTTTATATTTAAAGATTGTATATTTAAAATTAGTTAAGTTTATATTGTGTAAATAAATGAAGATATTGTTAATAATATGGTAATGAATTTAATTTTTAGATATGATACAAGTATGAAAATAGAGACACAATATACATATGAAAAAATATGGACAACAACAAATGAGGCTGATCTTCTTCGGATGATTGAAGAGGAAACTGGCAGTGCTGATACTGCTAAGGGAACACTGGCTTATATAAAAGAAGCTGTTAAAGCAGGCAAAACAATTAGTGTTGGCGATTGTAAGTTTAGAGAGAAAAAGCAAGGGTAAAATAATGGAAAAAGAACTTGAAGAAGTTGGACATTTTTATAATATAGTTATTGACTTTATAACTAACTATAGTTTTCAGATAATTGGTGCGATTATTATCTTAGTTATTGGTGTTTTTGCCTCAAAGTATATACACAAATATGTTTTAAAACTACTTTTAAAAACAACAATAGATGAGACAATAAGTGGATTTATAGCCAATTTTGTAAGAATTACAGTAGTTGCTATGATGGCTGTTTTAGCACTTGGAAAGCTCGGGATTTCTATAGCTCCATTTATTGCGGCAATTGGTGCTATTTCTTTAACTGCTGGTTTGGCTCTTCAGGGGAGCGTATCAAATTTTGCCGCTGGTATTGTTCTTATTGCAACAAAACCTTTTAAGCTTGGTGATACAATTAGGGTTCATGATGTCTATGGTGAAGTTCAAGAGATTAAGTTGGCATATACTATTTTAGTCAATGAAGACAAAGAACAGATCACTATACCAAATAAATATATGATAGGTGATGTTCTAGTAAATTCATATTCATACCGCATAGTTGAGGGTAGCGTTGGAGTCTCGTATGACACTGATTCAAAAAGTGCAATAGAGCTTATTAAGTCTATGCTATCTACATGTAAAGATGTCTCAAATGAAAATAAGCCAATAGTAGGTATAGAAAAATTTGGTGCTAGTTCTATAGACATTGGTTATAGATATTGGGTTCCCACAAATAGTTTTTATAAAACACAATATGAAGTAAATCTAAAAGTCTTAGAGGCGCTTACTGAAGCTAAAATAACAATACCATTTCCGCAAACAGAGGTTCGTATGATAGGGGATAAAAAATGATGAACGATATAGCGAAACTTATTTTAAGATTAACACTTGGAATAATGATGCTTTTTCACGGTCTTGATAAGATTATTAATGGAATAAAAGGTGTTAAACATTTAGTTGTAAATGCAGGGTTGCCAGAATTTTTTGCTTATGGAGTTTATGTTGGAGAGGTTGTTCTTCCACTCCTAATTATAATTGGGCTTTATGCCAGAGTCGCATCGGTTATATTGGCATTCAACATGATAATGGCAATCTTTTTAGCCTATCATAGCTCTATATTTGAACTAGGTAAGCATGGGGCACCGGTAATTGAGTTGCCGTTTTTATACTTTATTATTTCTGTTGTTGTTTTCTTGCTTGGAAGTGGAAAGTACGCTGTAAACAGCAAGTAAAAAATATCTACATGTAGAGCTGTTTAGAGGTGGGGAACTTTTATATTGGAGTTTAAACTCCATCCAACTGCAGCCATAATAGCTATTACAGCAAAAGCAGGTACAAAAGCATAAGTAGCACCCAAGTAAACTAACCAAAGCAAAATTGCACCAAGAGGCGTAGGGACTCCTGTAAAAAACTTATCAACTTTACCAGCCTCTGCGTTAATGTTAAAGTGAATAAGTCTTCTAAGCCCTGAAATCACATAATATATACTTACAACGCCTGCAAATAAAAGAGATATGCCCGAGAGTGAAACAGAGTAAACAGCTTGAAATATTAAAAATACAGGAACAAGAACAAAGCTTAAAAAATCTGCAAAGCTGTCTAGTTGAACACCAAACTCATTTGACAAGTTGTATTTTCTAGCTATCTTACCATCAAAAATATCAAAAGCACCACCAATCCATGCTAGTAAAATTGCAATAAAAAAATTGTTATGAGTTATAAAGTAGGTTGCTAGCAGGCCAGCTGTAATATTTACAAACGTAAAGAGGTTTGCCAAGTTGAAGTGTGAAGATGGTTGATATAAAAATTTCATTAGTTACCTTTGTTTGCGCAATTATATCATTTAGTAATTAAAAAAAATCAATTTATATATGATTATAGATTTTTTAAGATACAATCTTGGTTATAAAATGTATCGCAATTGTGACATTCTTGCATAAATCTTGTTATGTTAAATTATATGGAGAAAAAATGTTAAATAATTTTAAAATAAAGAATATTATTATCGCTGTATCAGGCTTGGTGTTTGCGATATTATTTATTAGCTTTTTTTTAAACCATTATAGTGTACGTGACATAGAAAAAAAATCTAATGAACAGATAGAGGTGGTTTTGCCAAATATCTATGACTTTTTAGAGTTGCAACTAAGTGTTGTTCAGATACAGCAGTGGTTGACAGATATCTCTGCTACAAGGGCAGCAGAGGGTGTTGATGATGGTTTTGATGAGGCAGCAAAATACTTTAAAAGTGCTAATAAAATTACAGATAGACTTGTAGCCACGCATATCAAGATTGGTGAAGAGGAGATGGCAAATAAGCTTAAAAAGTTTAAGTCCGACATGCAAAACTACTATAATGTTGGTGTTGAGATGGCTAATGCATATATAAAAGATGGACCGACAGAGGGGAATAAGCTTATGCTAAAGCTTGACCCTTATGCAGCAAAGCTTTCCGATCAGCTCGGAGAGTGGGTTGCCGTATATAAGGAAAATTCGATTAAATCTGCCCAGAATTTAAATAAAAGTTTGTCTGATTTTGAACTACAAAATATTTATACATCGACTCTATTGGTAATTGTATTATTTATTGCGTTTGGAGTTATCAACAAACTATTGAGTTCCATTAAAGGGGTAGATGCCTTTTTGGCTAAGGTTTCAAATATTGATTTTACTCTAGAAACAGGTTCTAAAAATGAGGTTACGCAGATTATTCAAAATATATCCAAGGTCATGGACTCTTTTAAAGATTTTATCACTGAAGCAAAAAAATCTTCTACCGAGAACTCATCAATATCTCACGAACTATCAACTACCTCTACTATCGTGGGTCAAAAAGTTGAAAATGTAATGCAGATAGTTGACAATGCGACTAAAAAGGCCAAAAATATAACAAATGAAATAGCAATATCGGTTAGTTATGCCAAAGAGAATCTTAAAAGCAGCGTTAAGGCAAATAATAACCTTGATGAAGCGACTAAGGAGATTATAAATTTAACATCAAGTGTTCAAGAAACGGCAAATATTGAAGCAGATTTAGCTATAAAGATAGACCAACTCAGTAGTGACGCAGAGCAGGTAAAAGATGTCTTAAACGTTATTGGAGATATAGCAGACCAGACAAATCTGTTAGCTTTGAATGCCGCAATAGAAGCAGCAAGGGCCGGAGAACATGGGCGAGGCTTTGCTGTTGTCGCCGACGAGGTTAGAAAACTAGCAGAGAGAACACAAAAAAGCCTTACAGAGATACAATCCAGTATAGGAATTATTGTACAATCTATTTCTGATACAAGTCAACAGATGAATATAAACTCCAAAAATATTCAGTCACTGGCTAATATCTCTTCTGGAGTGGAAGTAAAAATAACTGAAACTCTGAATTTAATGCATATAGCATCAGAAGCTACCGAAAAAATAGTTGTTGATTTCGAAGCCACCGGTATTTCAGTGAGTGCTATATCACATGAGATAAACGATGCTAATGAGATTGTAGCCTCAAATGCTAGAAGTGTTGAGGAGATAGCTGCAGCAGCAGAGCATTTAAATGGTTTGACTGAGCAGTTGAATAAAAAGATGGAAGAGTTTAAAGTATAAAATAATATAATCTCGAAATTCAAGGAATCTTTATTATGTTACGCTATATATTACTTATAAGTTTACTATTTTCAGTAGGTTTTACATCTTTATTGGCAGAAGAAAAAAGTTACAAAGACGGATTTACAGTTGACGCGGTACTTAGCGCAGATTTTATAAGAAATATTGATGGTGGGATTGAAGAAGATGGGACAATACTTGGAAACTTTGACTTAACAATAGAGCTTGATACACAAAAAGCAGGACTGTGGGATAATGGTACATTTTTCGCTTATTTTTTGGGAAATTTATATACCAATGAGTGGATGACTAGCCATGTTGGTGACTGGCAGGTTTCAAGCAGTTTAGAAGCTGTTGAAGCATTTAGACTTTATGAATTTTGGTATGACCATACATTTTCAGACAGCCTTTCTCTTCTAGTGGGTATGCATGATTATAACAGCGAATTTATTGTACTAGAATATGGTTTATTATTTACACATAGTTCATTTGGTATTCAGCCTGATGTTGCACAAGTTGGACCATCCATTTTTCCTATTGCATCATTAGCAACAAGAGTTGCAGTAAAACCAACACAAAATAGTTATGTTCTAGCAGCTGTGTATGATGGAGTTGCGGGTGATCCTAATTATCCAAAAAAAACAACAATTGAGTTAAACAATAGTGATGGAGTTTTTGCATCTCTTGAAGCAGGATTGGTAAGTAGTGAAGTTTATGAAGCAGATTATTATAAACTAGCATTAGGTGTATGGCAACATACAGCAAAAGTAGAAAATTTTGCAGGTATTGTTGATGATAAAAACAGTGGTGTTTATTTAATTGGTGAGAAAACTATCTTTGCTAACTCTAATGGAGCTTTAGGTGCTTTTTTTCAACTAGGTTTTGCAGATTCAGGCAGAAATCAAGTAGATAGATATTGGGGAGTTGGTTTAAACTACAAGGGTCTACTTTCTGGGCGTAGTGATGATTTACTTGGTTTAGCGGTAGGAAGTGCTATAAACTCTAATGAGTATAAAGATTATGAATTAACTAAGGATAATGTTGTAGATTCTTCTGAAACAGCTATTGAGCTTACTTACGAAGTAGAGCTTTATTCATGGCTAGTAGTTCAACCACTTATTCAACATATACTAAACCCCTCAATGGATAAAACCATAGATGATTCAACAATTGTGGGTGCTCGTATTTCATTAGTTTACTAAAAGTGATTGTGAGCTTAGAAAATAAATTTAAGGAATTTTAAATGTTAAAACATATTTTACCAGTAGGGCTGGTTTTAGTTAGTTCTGTACCATTAATGGCAGAAACAGGGAGATTTCATGAAGATCAACAGATCTCTGTTCATGAAAAACTTGATAAGTTTGCTCAGGGTTATGAAAAAGAGATTTCAGTTGTAGATAACCTTAGGCGAATGGTTTCCGATGGGAAAGTGAGTGGTCAATTTAAATCAATGTATGCTGGATATTTTAGAGAGGGAGATAATCCTAATGAATATGCAACTGCAATTGGCGGTATGCTTAAATACGAGCTTGCAGAATATAATGGATTTAATGCTGCTGCTGCTTTTACAACGTCACAAGATCTTGACTTTGCAACGGGTGAGGACACTAAGCACAATACTGAGTTATCATCAGACACTCAGGAGTATACAGAATTAACAGAAGCTTATATAAACTATAGAAATGGAAATTTGAATCTTAGAGCAGGTCTTCAAGTTATAAATACTCCTTTGGCTGATAGTGATAATATTAGAATGGTACAAAATACATTTGAAGCTTATATTGCTACATATTATGTTGATAATTTTGAATTTTTTGCAGGTCATTTAATGAAATGGCAGGGTGTAGATGCTGGGCTAAAGCATGGGGAATGGGTAAATGTTGGTTCTAAAGGGGCATATGTTAGTGGTATAACTTATACATATGATGTTCAAATAAATGCTTGGTATTATAATTTTATAGATTTAACTAATGCAGTCTATCTTGATATTGCATATACTTTTGATATTACTAAAGATTTTTCTATTGACACTGCAGCTCAATATCTTAATGAATCAGAGATTGGTGTAAGTAATGCAGAAGCAGAAATTTATGGCGCTTTAGCTGGGTTTTCAGTTTATAACATTGGCTTTGAGCTAGCATACAATATATCAAATAAGAAAGTAGGAAAGCACAGTCATTCTGGAAATGGTGGGGGAACACTGTTTACTAGTATGGATACTATGATACTTGATGAAATAGCTGATGATAGAGAAGCAAGAGCTATTTTAGCTTCTGTTTCGCGTGAATGGAATTTACTCAACTTCTTATATGCATATGGAGATTTTAAAGGAAAAGAAAATTCTCTTGGAGAAAAAGCGCATATAGTTGAGCATAATATTGGCTGTGAGTATGAGTGGAAGGAAGACTTCTTTTTAGGAGCTATATATGTTATACAAGAAGACAAAGAAGATTCATCTAATGATTGGAGCCGCTTGCAGTTAATGGTTGCTTACAACTTCTAAATTTAATCTGTTATTAATATGATATTAGTTATCATTATAAAAATATATAATTTAAAGAAAAAATATGAAAAAATTAAGTGATTGTAAAAAAGCTTGTAAAGTAAAAATATTAAAGTTGCATGCTGACTCAGAACTCAAACAAAGGTTTATCTCTTTTGGTATTATGAAAGAGGTTGTTGTTGAAGTTTTGGAATACTCTCCGGCAAAGAGCACCATAGAGATTAAAGTTGGCAAGATGAGAATAGCTCTTAGAGCCAAAGAAGCTGAGCTAATAGAGGTAGAAGATATATGAAACCCCAAGCAAAAGTTTGTCCAATAACAGCAAATCACATTAAAATTGCATTAGTAGGTCAGCCAAACGTAGGCAAGAGTATGCTTATTAACTCTATATCGAATGCACATCTACATGTAGGGAATTTTACCGGCGTAACGGTGGAAAAAAGAGAAGTTCTTTTTGATTATAAAGATTATCATTTTACCGTAGTTGACCTACCAGGTACTTACGCTCTTAACGATTATACAATAGAGGAGAGGGTAACAAGCGAGTATTTGGCAAGAGAAAATTATGATGTGATTATAAATGTAGTTGACTCTACAAATTTAGAAAAAAATCTTCAACTTACAGCTGAACTTATGAGTGTTGGCAAAAAAATGGTTATTGCTCTGAATATGAGTGATGAAGCTGACAAAGAGGGGATTAAAATAGATGAAAAATATATGTCCCAACTTATCGGTATTAGTTGTGTAAAAGTCTCTGCCGCAACAAAGTATGGAATAGAAAATCTTATTGACTCCATTTTACAAGAGTATGAGAGTGAAGGCATCGAACAAAAACTTATTTTCAGTGAGGCAGTAGAGGAGGAGATCTCTGAAATTGTAAACTATCTTGCAAAACATAAATATATAGATGAAAATTCATACAGAAATATAGCAATAAATCTTTTAAAAAATGACAAAGTGACTTATGCAAAACTTCATGATAATCCTATATGGACGGAGCTTCAGCCCATTCTTATAGAAGCGTCACACCATATTGAACTTCATCACGATAGCGATGATATAAAAGAGGCTTTTGCATCAGAATACAGCTCATTTAATCGGGGAGTTGTAGCCGAGGTTTTAAAAGAGGAAAAAATAGTTGAAAAAAGAACACTGACTGATAAGTTAGACAGCGTGCTAATACATCCAAAATTTGGTATTCCAATTTTTTTGTTTTTTATGTGGGGGCTGTTTCAGCTTACATTTGAGATAGGCTCAATACCGATGGATTGGATAGATGCTTTCTTTGGATGGCTAGGAGACACGGTTGGTCCAACGATAGCCAATGAAGATGTACGTTCGCTTATAGTAGATGGAATTATCGCGGGTGTTGGAGCAGTTGTTTTGTTTGTCCCAAATATTGTGATTCTTTTTATTGGTATTGCACTACTTGAGGGGACAGGCTACATGTCGAGAGTTGCTTTCTTGCTTGATGGATTTTTTCATAAATTCGGTTTGCACGGACAGTCATTTATCCCTTTGGTTACTGGTTTTGGCTGTTCAATCCCAGCCTACATGTCAGCTAGAATTTTAAAAAATGACAGAGATAGACTATTGACCCTTTTTATTATAGGATTTATGAGTTGCGGAGCAAGACTTCCGGTTTATGTTCTTTTTGCAGGTGCGTTTTTCGGTCCAGAGATGGCTGGTAATATTTTGTTTCTTATTTATATAAGCGGTGCTATTATGGGGCTTATGGCAGCAAAAGTACTTAAAATGACAGCATTTAAAGGGGCTAATGAGCCGTTTGTAATGGAGATGCCAAAGTACAGACTCCCCTCCATGAAGTTGATTTGGCATACGGTTGTGACAAAAACTTTGATGTATCTAAAAAAAGCAGGTACATACATAGCGGCAGCTTCAATGCTGATATGGTTTTTAAGTAACTATCCCCACAATTTGATTCTTGAAGAGGAGTATGGGGCTAAGGTAGAAAAAGCAATAAGCGAAGATGAGAAGTCGGTATTAAAAAATCAGTTATCTCAAGAGCTTCTTGAGCAGAGCTATTTAGGAACGATAGGTAAATTTTCAGAACCGATTTTTGCACCACTTGGGTTTGATTGGAAAATGAGTGTTGCTCTACAAACAGGGCTTGCTGCAAAAGAGGTAGTAGTCTCAACATTGGGAGTTTTATACTCTTTGGGAAGTGAAGTAGATGAAGAAAACAGCTCTTTAATTACGGTAATATCCAAAAATATACCTTTTGCATCTGCAGTCGCTTTTATAGTAGTAATTATGATTTATTTGCCATGTTTAGCTGCATCGGTTGTATTTACCCGTGAAGCAGGTGGGATAAAATACTTTTTTTACCTTTTTGCATTCACGTCAATAGTAGCTTATGGGCTAGCTTTTATTGCATTTAATGTAACTTCTATGATCTATGGATGAATATTAACTCATTATTAGTTCATATTGGTTAAGATTCATTTATGAAAAAAATATTAATGATTGAAGACGACTTAGAACTTGCAGAGATACTGACGGAATATCTTGAGCAATTTGAGTTTGAGGTAGTAACTGAAGATGATCCATTTAAAGCCGTCAGTATATTAAAACTAGAACCTTTCGATTTAGTTATATTAGATTTAACACTTCCAGGTATGGATGGTTTAGAGGTTTGTGAAGCAATTCGAGAGAGACAGGATATACCAATAATTATTTCATCAGCTAGAAGCGATGTGACAGACAAGGTAAAGGCACTTGAACTGGGAGCTGATGATTATTTGCCAAAACCTTATGACCCTAGGGAGCTTGAAGCCAGAATACACTCTGTTTTAAGACGTTATGAAGCAAAAAGCCAAGAAAAGCAAGAATCGAAGAGTGATTTTAAGTGTGATACATCATCAATGATGATTACATATAAAAATAGAAACATTGATTTGACAAATGCAGAGTTTGGAATTTTGTCATATATGATTGCTAAGCAGGGGCTTGTTGTATCAAGAGAAGATTTGATTCATAATGTTAATGCGATTAATGAAGATTCATCAAACAAAAGCATAGACGTAATGGTCGGTAGAATTAGAAATAAGCTTGGTGACAAATCTCTTATAGAGTCGGTAAGAGGCGTTGGTTATAAACTTCTTAAGTGAAAACTGCCTTTATAAAGGAGAACAATAAATGAGAAAACATGCTGTTTTAATAACTGTACTGTTTGCACTTGTTGTTACCCTCCTAAGTGTGAGCGCTGTTTTTTGGGAATTTTTTCTATTAAATAAACAGCGTTACATAAATTATATTTTTTCAAAACATACAACTATAACTCAAATTCTTCGTCAGCATCAACAAAATCCTAATTCTGAAATTATGCTTGAAGCAAACTTGGCTGTATATAACCTTGTTTTAGAAAAAGATATTAATACAAGAAAATATATTACAAAAATAGCAAAAGTTTTAAAGACAAAAGATTTTAAAAGTGTTGATGCTTCTTTGATGATGCTACAAGAGGGTCTCTACACCCAAAAAGTTGTAACAGACTTGACTGCCACAATGTTGGAGTTAGATAAAAAAATATACTTCTATATTCAATCACCGTCAACTTCTGTATTAATACTTGATGAAGAGTTAAAACCGTACAAATATTATCCGTTAGCTTATGCTTATTTGATAATTATTTTAATAATTTTCATATCATTTGTTTTGATACTCATTAGATTGAGACCACTAATAAGACTTAGAAAAAAGATAGCACTCTACGGCGATGGAGATATGAATGTCTCCTTTAAAACAAATGGAAAAGATGAAATAGCTTTGATATCTAACGAGCTTGAAGCAACGAGAGGAAAAATTAATAATATATTGGAATCTAGAACTTTATTTTTGCGAAATATTATGCATGAGCTAAAAACACCAATAGCAAAGGGGACCATTGCCACGCAAATGCTCGAATCTCAAAAACAAAGAGATAGGTTTAGTTCTATTTTTGGAAGACTAGAATCTTTAATAACAGAGTTTGCTTTAATAGAAGAGGTTACAAGCATAGATGATAAGACAGAATTTAAAGAGTACCGTTTAGTAGACATTATTGATGGGGCAATAGATATGGCAATGATTGAGAGAAGTTCCGTGACAGTAAATATAGATGCTAAACACAAAATATATGCAAACTTCAGGCTCTATACGACGGCAATCAAGAATATGATAGATAATGGTATTAAATACTCTACAGATGCCCATGTGAAAATTTTAATAATAAATCATGAATTATGCTTTGAGAGTAAAGGGGCATGTATCGCACATCCAATTCAGTATTATATTGAGCCTTTTACAAAAGATAATCCATCTAAAAATAGTTTTGGTTTAGGACTCTATCTTGTAGACTCTATCCTAAAAGCACACGACCAAGTTTTAGCACATGAATATGATAGTGGAGTTAACCGTTTTATATTCGCATAAGCTTTACTTTGTAGAATATATAAATGGATAAATATATAAAATTTTCGGTAATTATTTTTTTCGCAGTGTCCTTCTTTATTTTTGGATGGTTGAGTCATACTGCGTACAAACCTGTTCATAAAATTGAGATGCCCTCTTTGCTCGAAACAATAAAAAAAACAAAACTTCTTAACGTTGTGCTTCTAAACTCCCCCTCAACTTACTACATAGGTCCAAATGAAGCTCAGGGATTTGAGTATGACCTTCTCAATTCATACGCCACAAGCGTGGGGGTAGAACTTAATATTACAACAGCCAACACGACAAAAGAGGCAATAGAACTTAGTAAAAGCCCAAATATACATATAACGTCTGCATCCTTGGCAAAAACAAAAATGAGAGAGAAAAATTTTAATTTTGGTCCGTCATATTTTGAAGTACAAGAACAAGTTGTCTGTTATAGAGGGATGTTATGGGATGGAGTATTTCCAAAAGATGTAGAGGATTTAGCAGGACTTAGAATAATAGTCGGCGAAGACACCAGCTATAGCGAGACAATTCAAAGACTGCAAGAAGATGGCTTTGACATAAATGCAAGCTTTACATCTGAATTTTCCACAGAAGAACTTTTAGAGAAGGTAGCTTCAAATGAGATAGACTGCACTATTGCTGACTCAAACATATATTCTATAAACCAAAGGTATTTTCCAAATATTGCACTTGCCTTTGCTATAAGCAACAGAGAGCAGCTAGCCTGGGTTTTAGCACCAAATTCCAAAGAACTTGAAGCTAATATGTACTCTTGGCTGAATGGATTTAATCAAAGTGGTGAAATGGCACGACTAAAAGATCACTACTATAGTTTTGTACAGTTTTTTGATTATTACAATACTAAAATGTTCTATAAGCATATTAAATCAAGATTCCCAAAGTACAGAGACTATTTTAAAGAGTTTGGCAAAAAATACAACATACCATGCTCAGTGTTAGCAGCCCAATCTTACCAAGAGTCGCATTGGAATCCTAATGCAAAAAGTTTCACCGGAGTAAGAGGCTTAATGATGTTAACCCTCTCTACGGCAAAACAGTTGGGGGTCAAAAACAGACTAGACCCAAAAGAGAGTATAGTTGGCGGAACAAGACATCTAAATCAAATGATTAAAAATGTCCCTATTGAAGTGATGGGGGAAGATAGGCTGAAATTTGCACTCGCTGCCTATAATATTGGAATGGGGCATGTTCAAGATGCACAAACATTAGCCAAAATAATGGGTTTAAACCAAAATATCTGGAGTGACTTAAAAAAGGCATTACCACTGCTATCACAAAAAAAATATTATAAAAAACTAAAACACGGATACGCAAGGGGGAGCGAACCTGTAAAATATGTGGACTCTATATATGACTATAGAGGCATATTAGAAAATGTCATAGAACAATAAATAACATTCATGTGGGAAAATAAGAGACATTTAGGTAAAAAATAAATTTATTTAGATAAAATACTTTTCAAAGACCAATATTATATAAAAAGAGAAAAATCATGTTAAGTTCAGATATGTCCATCAGCAAAAAGATTCATATTCCGTTAATAGTTGCCATATTAATAGGCTTTATAGTAGTAGTTGTAAATTATTTTTTCTCTATTAACGAGATGAAGAGTGTTGTTTATAAGGAACAGGACCAATCACTGAGAATGGATTATCAAGAGGCTATAGAGACAAAAGAGAGTATTGGCTTGACCAATGCTATAAACATATCTAAAAACAACAGTGTTATTATGGCATTAAAATCTAATGACAGGAGCATAGCTATAAGTGGATTGGAATCTGTCTCCAAAGAGTTTAAAGATAGCACAAGTTATAAAAATATTAAAATACATGTGCATGATGCTAACGTCCATAGTTTTTTAAGAGCATGGAGCCCTGAAAAATTCGGTGATGATTTAAGTTCTTTTAGAAAAACAATTGTAAGCGTGAAGGATACAAAAAAACCATTAGTAGCAATAGAGCTAGGTCGTGCAGGATTTGTGCTTCGCGGTGTAGCACCAATTATAGATAATGAAAAATACTTGGGTTCAGTAGAATTTATGCAGGGGTTGAACTCTGTAGTTAAAAGAGCAAAAAAAGCCAAGGGGTATGATATGGTTATTCTGATGAATAATGAGTACCTTTCAATCGCCAAAGCTCTCGCTTCTTCCCCAAAAACTGGAAACTATACGCTGGCAGTTAATGAGAACATTATAAACAAAGATTTTTTCAATGACTTGAAAAATATTGATGTTACTAATGTTAAAGAGCACCAAATTACAGACAAATATCTTATAGTATCCGAACCTATTAGAGATTTTTCAAACAATATAGTAGGTTATTCTGTAGTTGGAAATGATATATCAAAAGTGCAAGCGATTGTTTCAGAGTCTGAGAAATCATTAATCCGTCAAGTATATATTATGGCAATATTAGACATATTTGTTTTACTGTTTCTGTTTATGATTATTAAAAAAGCTATTGTTGCCCCGATACTACAGCTTGACCGTGTCGCATCAGACTTAGCCGAGGGTGATGCAGATTTATCTAAAAGGCTACCAGTTCTCAGCAATGACGAGCTAGGAAAAGCAAGTGCAAGTCTGAATATCTTTTTTGATAAAGTTGAAGCTTTGGCAAATGAAGCACATGATGAGAAACAAAAAGCTGAAGACGCAGCAAGAGAAGTTATAGAGAGTATGGAAAAAAATAAACTTACACTGGCAATCTCTGAAAGTATGCTACACGGTGCATTTGAAAATACGAACAACCTTCGTGAAAGCATGAAGACTAATGTAGATAACGTAAATGGAGTAAATGAGCTAAATGTACAAACAAGCGGTGTAATTAAAAGAGTAACAGAATCAACCAGTGAAGTTACGGAATCAATGTCAAATATTACCGAGATGATTAGTGAGTCTAGAATCTCTTCAGAGCAGTTAAGCTCCAATGTTGAAGAGATATACAGCGTAATAACATTGATTAAAGATATTTCAGACCAAACAAACCTTCTTGCGTTAAATGCTGCGATAGAAGCCGCACGTGCCGGTGAACACGGGCGTGGGTTTGCTGTTGTAGCCGATGAGGTTAGAAAGCTGGCTGAGAGAACGCAAAAAGCTACAAGTGAAGTGGAAGCAAATATAAGTGTATTAAAGCAAAATGCTACAAGCATGAATGAAAATAGTGAGAAAATAGAAGAACAGGCTATTGCATCTCAAAATACATTGACTGAGTTTAGTCAAACGCTTTTTGAAATGGTTTCAAATGTAGAAAAAATCAAAGATGAAAGCAGTGTTATTGGACATGAGCTTTTTGCGAACATGATTAAATTAGATCATATGGCTATTAAAAACAATGCATATTCGGCAGTCTTAAATAACAAAAAGAGCAGTGATGAAATAGCTGATCACACAGCTTGCAGAATGGGTAAATGGTATCAAAATGAAGGTAAAAAACGATTTGGCCATATAGGTTGTTTTAAAGACATGGAAGCTCCTCACAAAGATGTACATGTAAACTTATCTAAGATAAATAGTTTGATAGGCAAGAGTGAAAATGCAAATCAGATTATAGAGTTGTTTAAAGTGACGGAAGAAGATTCTAAGATTCTATTCGGGCTTCTTGACCGTATGGTCAAGAAGTAATACAAAGAGGCTCTTAAAGAGCTTCTCCCTCTTTGCCGTTAGCTAATCCACTTAAGAATGTCTCCATATCGTACTTAACTCTATATTCTGGAGTCATTATATGGATAAGAATATCCCCTAAATCAATAACAACCCAGTCACCGCTCTCATCAACATTGTTAAACCTCTCTACTGCTTTTAAATCGGTTTTTAAATGGTCAAGAAGAGCCGTTGTATGTCTTGAACCCAATGATGAAGCAATTATTGCATAATCTACAAAGTAATTTTTTTCACGAAGATCAAAAACTTCAATCCCCTCCGCTTTGTTTTTGTCTAATATGTCTGTTATTCTTTCTATTCTGTTTTGCAATTGTTTTCCTTGTAGTATTTATATATCTCTTCTGCACTTGTTTTAGGTAATTCTGATAGTTCCACACGCTCTCTTAGTCTTGTTGAAGATATTTTTTTATCAACATCAAGTCTTAGAAAATTTGGCGAAATTTCTATACCGTCCCTTGGAACAACCACAAAAGTAACTAGCTCTTTTAACTCATCATATCTATGCCACATGTTAAGTGAAGCGAGATTGTCAGCGCCTATAACGAGGTATATTTTTTTATAACTCTTTAGTAGATATTTAACAGTCTCAATAGTAGGAACCGCTTTGGCCTGATCAACTTCATAGCTAGAAATCTCAACATTTTTATAATCACTGAAAATCTCTTTTAGCCACTTCAGCCTAAGAGATGAGGGGGCATAAAATTTAGATTTAAATGGATTTAAAAATGTTGGCATAACGATAATCTTCTCAACATCTTTGAAGTTTATCAAAGCTTTAACAATAGCCTCGTGGCCGACATGCGGCGGGTCAAATGACCCGCCAAAAAGTGCAATAGTTTCCATATTTAAAGCGAATTATAGCTAAGTTTAGATAAAATTACCGAATTTTAATTTTTAATCATAGTAGGAAATTTAATGGCACTTAAAATAGCAATTAATGGCTTTGGTAGAATCGGTCGCTGCGTAGCTCGTATAGCTGCTACCAGAGATGATATCGAAGTAGTAGCTATTAATGATTTAACAAGCACAGATATGATGCTTTATCTGCTAAAAAACGATTCTGTTCATGGAACTTTCAGTAGTAGTGTTGAACGAATAGACGATGAAAACATTTCTATTGATGGAAAGAAAATCAGAGTTTTTTCTGATGGAGATCCAAAAAATTTGAAATTTGCTGAGTGCGGAGCTGATATGGTTCTTGAGTGTACCGGTGTTTTTTTAACACAAGCGTTCGCTCAGATGCACCTTGATAACGGAATTAAAAAGGTTCTTTTTTCAGCCCCTTCAAACGACACGGTAACAGCGACTTTCGTTATGGGTGTTAATGAAAATTTATATGATGGTCAGACAGTAGTCTCAAATGCCTCTTGTACTACAAATTGTCTCGGTCCTGTTGCAAAAATTTTAGATGACGCCTTTTCAATTGAAAAGGGTCTTATGACAACTATTCACTCATACACAAATGATCAAAACCTTTTAGATGTAAAACACTCAAGAGAGAAACGTAGAGCAAGAGCTGGTGCTATAAATATGATACCAACAACAACAGGTGCGGCAAAAGCTATTGGTTTAGTTCTCCCTAATCTTATAGGTAAGCTTCATGGACAGAGTGTTCGTGTACCAACGCCGGACGTATCTATGGTTGACTTAAATGTGGTGGTGAAAAAGAAAACAACAAGAGAAGAGGTAACTGCTGTATTTAATGAGATGGCAAACAGCTCACTAAAAGGTATTCTTTTGATGGACAAAGAGATGAGAGTATCCCAAGATTTTGTTGGCTGCCCTTATAGTGCTATTGTAGCTGAGGATTTAACGCAGGTTATTAGTGGTGATATGATTAAAATCATGGCTTGGTATGATAACGAGTGGGGATACTCCAATAGACTGATAGATATGGCTCTTCATATCTCGAAATAAACGTGAATTATAAAATAAAGGAACTTGTATGGAATTGTTAAACATTAAAAATTTAGATTTAGCCGGTAAAAAAGTTTTTATAAGATGTGATTTTAATGTCCCGATGGACGAATTCGGAAATATCTCAGATGATAGAAGAATCCGCTCAGCGCTCTCAACTATCAGCTTTTGTTTAGACCATGGATGTGCAGTTATATTGGCCTCACACCTCGGTCGTCCAAAAGGTGAGGTAAACAAGAAGTACTCTTTGCAGCCAGTTGCCAAAAGAATTCAGCACCTTTTAAAAAGAGATGTTATTCTATCTAAGGATGTTGTCGGTCCAGATGCAATTGAAAAGGCGAAGTCTCTAAAACCGTCAGAAGTTTTACTTTTGGAAAATCTTCGTTACGAGGCTGGTGAAACAGAGAATAATAAAGAGTTATCCGAGAAACTTGCTTCAATGGCTGATTTTTATATAAATGATGCGTTTGGAGTAAGTCATCGTGCTCACTCTTCGGTCGAAGGAATTACGTATTTTTTTGATGCGCAGCATAAGGCAGCCGGGTTCTTGCTTCAAAAAGAGATAGAGTTTTTCTCAAAACTGATTGAAAATCCGGTGCGCCCTTTTGCTGCTATTATTGGCGGATCAAAAATTTCAGGAAAATTAGAGGCATTAACAAACCTGCTTACAAGGGTTGATAAAATAATTATCGGCGGAGGAATGGCATTTACATTTTTAAAGCAAATGGGGTACGATATCGGCGCTTCACTTGTAGAAGATGACCTTCTTGAAGATGCACAGCATATTATGGATGAGGCAAAAAGACTCGGTGTCAAGTTTTATCTGCCTGTTGATGTTGTAGCAGCTGAGAAATTTTCAGAAGATTCAATCAGCAAGGTAGTGCCTGTTCAAGAGATTCCGAGTGGATGGATGGGGCTTGACATAGGACCGGCAACAGTTAGACTTTACAGAGAAGTATTGGGCGATGTTCAAACTGTACTATGGAATGGGCCTATGGGTGTATATGAGATGGATAAGTTTGCTCGCGGCTCCAATAAAATAGCTCACTATGTTGCGGATAGTTATGCTACAACTGTTGTTGGCGGTGGAGATACTGCAGATTTGGTTCAAAAAGTTGGAGTTGATGAAGAGATGAGTTTTATCTCAACTGGCGGAGGGGCTACTTTAGAGCTTCTTGAGGGTAAAATATTGCCGGGCGTTGCATCACTAATAGTAAAACAGGGATAAATAATGATAATAGCAGCGAACTTAAAGACTAATCTTACAAGAGAAAAAACAGACAAATATATAAACGAAGTTGAGAATTTTTTAAATCAACATGGCATCTCGCAAGAGGTTTTAGTTTTCCCTGCACTCTCTAGCCTAAATCTACATGTAGGAAAAGTAACTGTTGGTGCGCAAAATGCTTATCCGGCTCAAAATGGTGCATTTACCGGTGAAATTGGCAATGAGCAGTTAGAAGAGTTTAATATAAAAACTATTTTAATCGGTCACAGTGAGAGACGACATGTAATTGGTGAAACACAAGCGGAGGTAGTTAAGAAGTTTAATTTTTACAAAGAGTTAGGGTTTAAAATAGTTTACTGCATAGGCGAATCATTACAAATTAGAGAAGCTGGAGATAAGGTTATGATGAACTACTTATCTTCTCAATTTGAAGGTATAGACTTAGAGTATGAAAATCTTATACTAGCTTATGAACCAGTATGGGCAATAGGAACAGGGCTGACTCCAACATTAGAAGATATTGAATCTTTGCACTTGAAATTAAAAGAACAATGCAAGGCGCCTCTTCTTTATGGAGGTAGTGTAAAAGTTTCAAATGCGGAAGAAGTTTTAGCTTTAAATGGTGTTGATGGTGTTTTAGTTGGAGGTGCTTCGTTGAATAGCGATGACTTTTGTACTATGGTTAAATATGCTCAAAATATAGAAAATAATAAATAAAGGAATATATAGAATGATAATGAAGGGTAAAAAAGGTCTTATAGTAGGACTTGCAAATAACAAATCAATCGCGTATGGTATAGCTGAGGCTTGTGCAGAACAAGGTGCTGAAATGGCATTTACTTATTTAAATGATGCTCTAAAAAAGAGAGTTGAACCAATAGCTAAACAGTTTGGAAGTGATAAAGTTTATGAGCTTGATGTATCAAACGAAGAACATATGGCAGGAATTGCAGAACTTATAGAAAAAGATTTTGGCAAGATTGATTTTCTTGTTCACTCTGTTGCATTTGCTCCAAAAGAAGCACTTTCAGAGCCATTTATTAAAACTACAAAAAAAGCATTTCAAATAGCTATGGATGTTTCTGTATATTCCCTTATTGACTTAACAAACCGCTTAGAATCAGTATTGACCGATGATGCATCTATTCTTACTCTTTCATACCTTGGTGGACCAAAGTATATAGTTAACTACAACGTTATGGGTGTTGCAAAGGCTGCCCTAGAGTCAACTGTTAGATATATGGCTGTTGATTTAGGTAAAAAAGGACAAAGAGTTAATGCAATATCTGCTGGTCCTATCAGAACATTAGCTGCTGCTGGTATTGGTGACTTTAAACAAATCCTTAATTGGAATGAAACAAATGCGCCACTAAAAAGAAACGTTACTACAAAACAAGTTGGTAACTCTGCTATGTATCTTTTAAGTGATTTAGCTTCTGGTGTAACTGGTGAAATTCATTATGTAGATAGTGGATACAATGTTATGGGTATGGCTGCTGCTGAGCAGACTGAAGATGGGAAAACTGTTCTCTCTTGGGATTTGAGAAAATAACTACATGTAGCCTCTATTATATTGAGGCTGCAACCTGCAATTACTTTATATTTCCAATAACCGGCAAAGCGTTCATTTTTTTTACATGTGAAGCCTCAGCTTCATCATTTATGTGAGCTTTGTTATATACAGAAGCTTTATCTATAAACTCTTGAATAGTAAACTCTCTATCCTCATCTTTATTTGTCTCTTTTATTTTCTCATCTTTTTCAATGGTTGGTGTCCAATCTTTTTCAACCCAACTGTCCATTGTGTTTTGCAAGAAACCTTTTTCAGTTTTTTCTTCTTTTCCTGCAATAGTGTTTAATGCTTTATTTTGAGACGGATTTGCTCCATCAACCTGACTGCAGCCATTTAGCAGTATTGTTACTGATATTATTAGTGCTATATTTTTCATTTTGTAAGTATACTATAATAAGTTAATTATAATTTAATAATAACATCAACTTAATTTAAAGTTTATTATGACATAATTCCGACAAGATTAATTCTAGGAGAATATATGAAATTAAAAAGATTAAGTTTAGTGGCAGTAATGCTGATAGGTTCAAGTGCATTTGCAATTGAGAACACAAAGGTATCTGGTAATGCAGAGTTGTATTATGGAACACAAAGTTCAACTGAAAATGATACAGATATGTTTAATAAAGATTCAAGTTATACGAACTTCGCAGCTCGTTTAGATTTGACTACTGATTTAACTAAAGGTGTATCTGCTGGTGTTGGTATGCAAGTTGTTACAACACTTGGTGTTGAACACAACTTAGTAGATTCTGTATGGTCAAATGCACATACTGCTTCTGCTTCAACAGGTGCAACTTTTCACTCTGCATTAGGTGGTAATTTACAAGTTGATTCAGCTATGTGGTTTGATGAAGTATGGTTAGCAGGTACTGCTTTTGATACAACTTTAAAAATTGGTCGCCAATCTTTAGATACACCATTAGCATTTACAGAAACTTGGGGAGTTGATAAGAATACTTTTGAAGCTGTTGTTTTAATCAATCAGTCTCTTCCAAATACAACTATTGTAGCAACATATATCGGTAAGTCAAATGGTTCTGCTGATGATATGTCAAGTAATAGAGAAAACAATGCGTCTAACAATTTAAATGACTATGGTGCAGCAGCTGCTGGTTATGTTTCAGCAGATGGTTTATTTAATACATTTGGCGTTCAAGGTACATATGCATTTGGTTTAGTAAATAACTCTTTTAAACCACTTACTGTTCAAGCTTGGTACTATGATATGATTGATTTAGCTCAAGCGTATTGGCTACAAGCTGATCTAAACTTAGATGGTATTTTAGTTGGTGCTCAATATGCAAGTACAGACTTAGATGATAATGCAAATCTTGGAACTTTAACTTCTTTTGCTCCAATTGGTGCAAATACAGAAGCTACTACAGCTTATTCGGCAATGATTGGTTATGAAGCTAAAGATGTTGTAACTGTTAAGCTAGCATATTCTTCAGTTGATGAAGATGGTACTCTCGGTGTTGCTAATACTGCAACTGGTTCTGTTGCTACTATTGGTGGTGTATCAAAACTTTATACTGAGATGAGATGGAACTATGGTAATGTATCTGCAGTTGGTGCTGATACATTCGCTATCACTGCCCAAACTAAAGTTTCTGACATAGATCTATTTTTAGGTTACTATGATACTGATATAGAAGCAGGTAGTGCTACAGTTCAAGCTGTTCGTGGTTTTGCTGCTAGAGAATTACAAGAAGTTGCTTTTAGAGCTTCTACATCTTTTGGTCCACTAGATACAGCGGCAGCTATTATTTATGCTGATAATGATGAAGTTGGTACAGCGAGTGATGCTGAAAGTATAGACCTTCAACTTTACCTAACATATAACTTTTAATAATTTTCACTTCAGTCCATCTTCCCTTTCCTCTTCCTTTTGGGAAGGTGGACGCCATTTAAACTTCTATTACTACTCACATTAAATAAGAACTTAATCTTTATACTACTAGTTGATTAAAAATTAATCAATATATAGTAGTTATAATACTCAGTAGCTGTTATACTTTCCCCATCAAACAATCAAAGGAAGAAAAATGAAATTAACTAAACTTAGTATAGCAGCAGCTTTAGTTGCAACAATGGCGTTCGCTGAAGAGGCAAAATCAGAAATAGAAGTTAGTGCAAATATGGCAATGGCAAGTAACTACATTTGGAGAGGTTATTCTCAAACAGCAGATACTACAGCAATTCAAGGTGGAATAGATGTGTCTTATAAAGGTTTTTATATAGGTACTTGGGGTTCAAATGTTAGTGATGAAGTATATAGCGGTGCTACAATGGAATTGGATCTGTATGCTGGTTATGCAGGTGAACTTGGAAAGTTAAGTTATGATGTAGGTGTATTAGAATTTACTTATAATGGTAATTCTGACAATAACTTTGCAGAGGCACACCTTACTTTAGGATACGATTTTGATGTTATAGCAATTAGCGGAACTTACTATGCGGGTATTAATGGTACTAACGATGCAGATTCTGATACTTGGGAGGCTGGTGTCTCAATCCCTCTTCCAATGGACATATCTTTAGATGCAACATATGGTGATTATAAGGATTATGGAAAGTATGCATCGGTTGGGCTAAGTAAGTCATTTGGCAAATTTGATATAAATGTTATGTATGCCGAATACAATGATGATTTTGACAGTAGTGCAGATGAAGAAAATGTCGTTGTTACAATAGGTACAAGCTTCTAATCACCATGCTCAGGCTAGCCTGGGCATGTTTTTTTTATTCTCCTGCATCCACTATCCTTTTCCTGTTTTTTAGGATGGTGGGTATTTAAACTATTCTTTGGCTATAATTCTTCACATGTACACACTAATCAAAAAACTTTTTTATATCATTTTTATGCTACTCATTATTTCTGTTATCTCATTTTTGGCTATTCATGCAGCACCAAATAGTTTTTTTGCAGCGGGTGAGCTAAACCCAAATATGACTGAGGAGGCAATAGCTGTTTTAAAAGCTGTTTATGGACTTGATAAACCTCTACATGTACAATATATTGACTGGGTAATCAATATTTTTAGTCTGAATTTTGGAATCTCTTTTGTCTCTGGTCAAGACGTTGGTTCTGAGATACTTAAACGGCTTCCAGTTACTCTGATTATGAATATTACAGCGCTTGTTGCAGTATTTGTTATATCTCTCTATCTGGGGATAAAATCGGCTTTAAATTATGAAAAAAAGATGGATTATCTAATAAGACAGATTTCATTAATTTCATTTTCAATGCCCTCATTTTATTTAGCACTTCTTTTTATAATATTTTTCTCTTTAAACTTAGATATGTTTCCAATATCAGGACTTCATTCAATCGAACCACAAATAGGCATATTGTATTATCTTGATATGGCTTGGCATTTAGTTTTACCGGTTGGAGTTATGATATTTGTTGGACTTGGAAGTATGATTATATATGTACGCTCACTTACTTTAGAGATATTAAAGAGTGATTACTACTACTTTGCATTATCTCGCGGGCTAAACAAAAAAGAGCTGCTTCGCTACTATATACTTCCAAATTTGCTTCCTCCAATTGTCACACTATTAGGACTTTCTCTACCCGGGCTTATAGGTGGTAGTGTTATTTTAGAGTCAATTTTTGGTATAGAGGGGATGGGACAACTATTTTTTATGAGTGCTTTGAGCAGAGATTATCCTATAATAATGGGTACTTTGATGATAACAGCATTTTTAACACTTTTAGGAAATATGATTGCGGATTTGTTGTTGTTGAAATTGAATCCGTATATGAAAAGATGATAAATTAAATTAGTATGATTTATCTGAGCTGATAAGCTCAGTCTTTAGTGGCCATAGCGGCCATAGAGAAGACAAAGGGAGTTATTCCTTTGTCGGACTAATTATGAAAATAGTGCTTCAAGTGCATCAACACCATCTTTTGATTCTTCAATCGTTCCATCTTCACTAGTAGTGCCACCACTCTCTACTAGTTCAATATTTAATCCACTTAACATAGATGCTAAACGGATATTTATACCGCTTTTACCTATAGCTTTTGACTTTTGATCTGATGGAAGTGTTACGATTGCTCTTTCGGCTTCACCTTTTTCATTTTTAATTATCTCAACATTAGAAATAATTGCAGGAGCCATAATTCTTGAAATGAAAAGCTCTGGTATTGATGTATATTCAATACAGTCAATATTTTCGCCAATAAGCTCAGCACTTACAGCATTTATACGAACACCTCTTACACCGACAGTTGCTCCGACTGCATCAACTTGAGGATGAGTGCTTAAAAGAGCAACTTTAGCTCTCTCTCCAGGAATTCTTGCACAACCCTCTATGATAACTGCACCATCTGCAATTTCAGGTACTTCCAACGCTAATAGCTCTTCAAGAAATTTAGGAGAAGTACGTGAGAGTTCTATCTGTATACCATTCTCCTTATCCATATTTACTCGGCGTACTACAGCTTTCATATGATCGCCTACTTTAAATAATTCACCTTTTATACGACTTTTCATTGGAAGAATAGCACGCACTTCGTCAACTTCTATGTATGTGGAGTTCTGAGCATCAACCCTTGTAACACGGCCAGTTACGAGTGTGCCTATTTTAGATTTATACTTATTGAACATCTCATCTTCAACTAGTCTCTGGATATGGTACTCTATTTCACGGTGAAGTTGAGACGCAGCAGTTCTACCATACTCTTCTAACTCATGTGGAATTTGAAGCTGATCATCAAGCTCTACTTGATCATCATATTCTTTTGCTTCTGATATAGAAATAAAAGCAGGTGCTATCTCTTCATCTTTAAGTCTTCCATCATCATCTGAAACAACAGTAATTGTTTGAATAATATCTAATGTTTTAGTTTCATTGTTAATTACTGCCTCAAAAGCAAACTTATTGTCGATTACTCTTTTTGCAGTTTGAATAAATGCTGTTTTTAGTGCCTCTGTTACTTTCTCAGGTGCAAGACCTTTTTCGTGAGCAATTGCGTCAATAATGTCTAGTATTCTTTCCATTAATATTCCTTGATTTTATTTATAAAAATGAAGGCTTCCTTCATCTAGTTATTTAATAAAGAAACTAGGTCCCTTTATATGCGCTTTCACCGCTATGGTGACCAAAGACAGCCCTTTATTAAAGGCAAATTTTATGATTTACTCATAAAAAACAGTGTTAAAATTTTGTGGGATTTCTTATGAAGTGTGAAATTATACCCAAATTTGATAAAATCATCTTTAATAGATTTTTTAGTAGATTTTGTATATAATGCAAGACTTTTACAATACTAAAAATATTAAGGATTACATTATGGATTTAAAATTTGCAAGAACTGATGTTGCATCAAAACCGAAGAAAGTTGATTTAGCTAAACTGGAGTCTATTGTTGAAAAAGATGATAGTGTTATTTTCTATTTCGATAAAGAGAACTCTCATAAAGATTTGTTAGAACTTCAAGACCATTTTGAAGCAAAAGGCAAAAGCTTTTACATGAGTGAAGTTAAATATGGTCTTGCTGATAGTGAGTACATGTACCAAGTTCACATTATAAAATAGATTTTATTTATGTCAAAGAAGCTATTTATTGAAACTCTGGGTTGTGCTATGAATTCTCGTGATTCTGAGCATATTATTGCTCAGCTTAGTGAGAAAGAAAATTACAGCCTCACAGATGATTTGGCAAGTGCTGATTTAATTTTAATAAATACTTGTTCAGTTAGAGAAAAACCGGTTTCTAAACTTTTTTCAGAGCTGGGCGTCTTTAACAAAAAGAAAAAAGATGGTGCTAAAATTGGTGTTTGTGGCTGCACAGCCTCTCATCTTGGTGAAGAAATTATTAAACGCGCTCCATATGTCAGTTTTGTTCTAGGTGCTAGAAATGTTTCTAAAATAACAGATATACTGCATAAAGAAAAAGCTGTTGAAGTAGATATTAACTATGATGAGAGCGAATTTGCTTTTGATGACTTTAGAACATCACCCTACAAAGCCTTTATAAACATCTCAATGGGCTGTGATAAATCTTGTACCTATTGCATAGTTCCAAAAACAAGAGGTGATGAGATTTCTATACCTGATGAACTTATTATCAGAGAAGCTACTAGAGCTATAAACAGTGGGGCTAAAGAGATTTTTTTATTAGGTCAAAATGTAAATAATTATGGTCGCAGATTTTCAGGTGAACATGAAAAAGTCAACTTTTCAGAACTGCTTCGTCGCTTGAGCACAATTGAAGGGTTGCAAAGAATCCGCTTTACTTCTCCTCACCCGTTTCATATGGATGATGAGTTTATAGAGGAGTTTGCAAGAAATCCTAAAATCTGTAAATCAATGCATATGCCGTTGCAAAGTGGCTCTACAAAAGTGCTTAAAGATATGAAGCGCGGTTATTCAAAAGAGTGGTTTTTGGATAGAGTAGAAAAATTAAGAAGTGTTTGTCCTGAGGTCAGTATAAGCACAGATATTATTGTGGCATTTCCCGGTGAGAGTGATGAAGATTTTAAAGAAACCATTGATGTTATGAAGAGAGTGAGATTTGATCAAATTTTCTCTTTTAAATATTCCCCTCGGCCAGAGACTGAGGCAGAACATTTTACAAATACGGTAGACGAAGATGTAGCCTCTTTTAGACTTACAACGCTGCAAAATCTTCACACTGAGATACTAGATGAGATAAATGCTACATCTTTAGGCAAAACATACAGAGTCTATTTTGAAGACCTAAACAAAGATTATTTTGTAAGTGGTAGAAGTGACAACAATATTGTTATTAAAGTTAAAGGTTCAGATGAACTTTTAGGTGAGTTTCGTGATGTTAAAATTAGTGCTATTGGTAGAACTATTTTAACTGGAGAAATTGTTGCGTAAAAGATTGTTTCGTGCAACCGTGCTAATGGTTGTCCCATTTTTTGCATCTTTACTAATTAGACTACTTCACTTAACAAACAAAAAAGTGTTCCATTCTCCAAAAAGTGTAGGAAATGAGCCTATTATTTTAGCCTGTTGGCATGGTGAACTTTTAATGCTCCCCTATATTTACTTCAGATATAGAAAAACTCTTAAAGCCAAAGTTTTAATATCCAGCCATTTTGATGGACTTTTAATCTCAAAAACTATAGAATACTTTGGGTTACAAACTATTGCGGGTTCTACAAACAGAAATGCAGCGAAAGTTTTGATTCAGGGTATTAGAGCATTAAAAGATGGATATGACATAGGAATTACGCCAGATGGTCCAAAGGGTCCACGACATGAAGTTGCTGATGGCATAGTTGTTATGGCTAAAAAAACTAAGGCAAAGATAGTACTACTAAACGTAAAGCCTACAAAATATTGGCAGTTAAATTCTTGGGATAAGTTTATTATTCCAAAACCTTTTGGGACCTTACATTATTATTCAACATCTGAAATTGATGTTAGTGAAATGGATATACAAGAGGCTAAACTTTTAATCAAGGAAGGATTGCTAAAACATGAAGCCTAAAGTAATATTTTTTATTTTTTCATTCTCTTTACTTGCTATTATGGGTGGATTTTTTCTATTGAGCCCATCTTATGAAAAGTCTTTAAAAGCTAAATACTACTACGAAGTTTCAGACTATAAAGAGGCTTACACTCTTGCAAAAGAGGCATTTAGTTTGGATATATATAACCGCATGGCAGCAACTATTATGGCTCAATCTCAAAATTCACTTAGATATGTTAGATACAATGATGATGCTAAAAAATATACCAAGGTAATAGACGAGATAGCACTTCATGAAGATATTTCAGATTCAGACAAAGCTAAAATAAGGATGATTTGTAACATAATGATTAGCTCATATATAAAACTGGCACCAAGCGTTATAACCGATAAAGAGTTAGTTGCCCAATCAGCAAAATATTATGACATGTTTGAGAAGCTTCTTGAAAAAGTTAATAAGCGCTAAGCGCAAAGAATTTTTACAAAACCTAGAGGAGCTGGGCTACTCCGATTTAACTGTTAAAAGTTATGATGAGTCTTTAAAAGAGGCACTTTTATATATAGAAATAGTAGAAGAAAAAAATCATCTTCTCTTCAATCTTATGCCGTATCGAATAAAAATTGCCCCCCTTAATCCAAAAACAATAAGCAAAAAACTTAGTTCTATCCGTTCATTTGTTGAGTACTTAAATGAGAATGGAGTAGATGTTACTTTAAAAGCAGATGATAGTGTAAAGGTTGCAAAAACTCTTCCAAAGCCGATTTCTCACAAGCACATTCTTGAGGCATTATCGCACTGTGAATCAGACGAGAAGCTGATAGTAACAATGCTATACACATTAGGGCTGAGAATATCTGAGCTGTCATCACTTAAAATGGATGATATATCAAATGATTGGGTAAGGGTTTTGGGAAAAGGCAATAAACATAGAGATATTCCACTTTTAGCTTCCACAAAAGAGATGCTCGAAGAACATTTGAGTACAACACTGCAAAAAAAGTTCATTTTTGAAAAAAATGGCGAAAGATTAAGCGAAAACAGTCTAAGATATATTATTATAAAAGTCTTTAGAAGAGTTGGATTGAAAGCTACTCCGCATCAACTTCGCCATTCGTATGCGTCTGAGCTGTTAAATGGCAGTGCTCCTATAGCGGATGTTAGT
This sequence comes from Candidatus Sulfurimonas baltica, assembly GCF_015265455.1. Classification (NCBI taxonomy): domain Bacteria; kingdom Pseudomonadati; phylum Campylobacterota; class Epsilonproteobacteria; order Campylobacterales; family Sulfurimonadaceae; genus Sulfurimonas; species Candidatus Sulfurimonas baltica. The sequence goes on from NZ_CP054492.1 coordinate 363,395, forward strand.
GAGTTGCTGGGTCACTCATCTATGGCTACAACACAAATATATACAAAATTGGGTAGTGCATTGAAACAACAAAACTATAACAAAGCGCATCCGCTTTCTAAAGTGGACGATTAATGATTAGAAAATTAGTAGATGCTTTTTATACAAAAATTTTTATTAATATTCTTGTTGAGAAAGTAGCGACTGTTGTATATATTGAGGTGTGTTCCCAAGATTCTATAGTTGAAAACATACAAATGCGATTTGAGACAAATAGCATAAACTCAAAAATGTATGAATTTATTAAGACATACATTAAGTCATCACCTTACTATTATATTTCAATATTAGATAAATCATTAAATCAAGGTGCAGTTCCTACATGTAGTGCTGATGAAATGAGTAGATATATTGATATTAATTTTTCAAAAAGTGTATGTGTTTCTAATTTGTGGGCTGCATACACGTCAGAAGATGAGATAAATTTAATCGAGAGAGAGTATAAAAGCATAGGTCTGGATTTTATATTTTCACCTTTTGTGGTACTAAGTAAATTTTTTAAAGATAAGATTGAAAATAATTTTGCAATGTTTTTATTGATTGAAGATTCAAACATATCTTTAACTATTTTTGATAACTCTAAACTTCTTTATGCAAAATATATAAAAATAAATCTTGGGGATGATAACGAGGATATTTTGATTGACTCCTCCTTGGATGATGATGACTTATTATTGGATGAAGATGACATTGATTTGGACAATATTGACTCTGAAGATTTAGATGATTTTGGTGACATAGAAGACTTAGACAGCAGCGAAGATATAGATGAATTTGCAGAAGCACTTGACATGAAAGAGATAGTTCATGAAAGTTATGAAGCTGAAGAAGATGGATTTAATGAAGATTACAAAAGGTTTTCATTAATACACGATTGCGTAAACTCTTTTTATAAAGACAACACATACAACAGTGATTTTATTGAAAATATATTTATAGCAGATGCTGCTGGCGTAAGCAAGGATCTTAAAAAATATCTGGAAGAGGAGATGTTCTTAAGTGTTGTTATAAGAAAGATAGATTTATGTGTAGAGGTATGTGAGATGGCTAAAATGGAGCTACAATGAAATATAGCTATATAAAACCTAGGTCTAAAACTGCTTTAACTACTGATATGCAACTTCTTTTTACTTTTTTTGCAGTGGCAATTCTTATGCTTTTGCTTACATATATTTTTTTGTTGTTTCGTGATTATAGATTTGATAAAAACAGGGCTGAAATAAGTCAGCAAAAGCTAGAAATTCGTATCCGCACAGACCATATGAAAAAACAAATTACGCAAATAGAGAAGCAGAGTATGCTTAGCGAAATAATATTCACAAAAAACAGTGTACTCAAAGACAGTATAAATAACATGTTCGATCTAGTTCCAAGCAGAATAACTCTCTCTCAAGCAAAAATCATGGATAACGGATTGATTCTTTACGGGATTACGCCAAATAAGGATATATACAACTTTATGCTTCAAGCCCCACTTCGCTCTATATTTAACAGAAGTTACAGTAGCTTTTATCCTGCCGAAAATGGATGGTATAGGTTTGTTTCAACAAATTACATAGATGAAGAGGAGATTAAGGGTGAAAACTAATATCACTAGACAAACTATCTACCTTTTGGGGCTCTCTGTATTTTTGCTTATCTTTGTTTTATTTTTCTCGTTTTCTGTACTAATTCCATCAGGGAAAAAATATAGAATTAATATGAGTGATTTAAATAAAGAATCTCTTGAATTAAGACAACTAGAAGATTTTTCATATGAGACAGAGGTTATACTTCAAAAATTAAAAAGTGATAACAGACATATTATAACAGCATTTCAAACAGATTTTGACGCACAAAGATTTAAAAAGCAACATGGAACTTTTTTTAGTTCTTTAAGCTTATCTAAGCACTCTAAAATAGATGATGAAGAGGGGTTCGCTGTTTATGAGGTTAATACAACATCAGAGATAAGTTCACCGGAGAGTTTTTATGCATTTTTAGATGCCGTAAATAAGAGCGATTGGATAATATCTGTAAATTTTCCAATTAATTTTAAAAGAGATGGTGAAATTATTAGCTCATCTTTTACTATGAAAGTCTATAACAATAAAAAAGATTTAAACACTACTAAGTAACTCTTTTATTTTTACAAAGAGTTCTTTGTTTTTATATATGTATGGGCGAAGTTTTTGCTCTATTTTTAAAATCCTCATCTCTTCTTTAAACTCTTTTGACATTACCGCATCTGTAAAAGGGGCTATAAAAACAAAGTCGCTGTTTTGATTAACAACAAATTTTCGTCCAACCACTGCTGTTTTTTCACTCTTTAGAATTTCTCTCTCTTTTGCACTTAACATATACCCTTTTAGTTTTAGATATTTGTCAATTGTATAGATGTTAGTTCTTGGATTTTGAGAGTTTTCAAAATATGCAAACTCACCAATAGTTTTAATTTCTAGTTTTTCAATAAGGCTGTCTCTGTCTTCGTCTAAATAATCAAAACTTTTTTTAATACCGAGGAGATATTTTTCTAAAAGAGGCGCAGAATAGTTATGTCTAAAGGAGTTTCTTTTTATATCTTCATTTAGGTTACTCTCATCTTCAAAGTATTTGTTTTCATTTACATGTAGATAGGCTAAAAGCTCTTTTTTGTCCAGATGAAGCAGAGGGCGGATTAGTGTGTAAAAGCCTCTCTCTTGCTCTACTTGCATACCAGCTATTTCAGCACAGCCGGCCCCTTTGCAAAACTGCATAAGCATCCACTCAAATCTGTCACCAAGATGATGTGCAGTTATAAGATTTTCATAACCGTGTGTCTTAATTAACTCTTCAAAAAAAGAGTATCTGATCTCTCTTGCCTTAGCCTCAAAGTTTTTTACAAATTTTGGAGCATTAAATACATGGCATTTTAAATTATGTGTTTGAGCCAACTCTTTAGCATAGAGAACTTCTTCTTTGCTCTGTTCTCTGACTCCATAATCTACGATAGCAATATCAAAAGGGATGTTATTTTTTATAAGAAGAAAAAACAGAGCAGTGGAGTCTCCACCACCTGAAAAGGCTAAAAGATTTTTTTTATCTTTTAATTTTTGAAGTGTTCTATTTTCAAGCATTATCTACTGTCGCAGTTAGAATATTTCCAACCATATCGGTAATTTTTGCTTTGTAGATTTTTCCAAATACTAAGTCATCATCTTTAGTTCTGTCGTTTACATAAATCTCACCATCAATCTCAGGTGCCCAAATAAGCTCTTTTGCACTTAATAGGTACTCGTGCTCATCGCTCTCGCCATCTATTACAAGCTCAACCTCTTTACCGATTTCAGCCCTTAGGGATTTTTCTAAACACTCGCTTGTTATTTGACCTAATATATCAGCACGTTCGGCTATCACTTCTGCGCTGATTTTTTGACTCATATCGTATGCAGGTGTTGTCTCCTCATCGGAGTATGAAAATACATTGATTCTGTCAAATCCAAAAGATGCTGCAAATTCGCACATCTCTTCAAACATCTCTTGTGTCTCATTTGGATGTCCGACAATAAAGCTGGTTCTGATAAATGAGTTAGGAAGTGACTTCATATAATCCAAAAGCTCAATAGTTTTCTCTTTACCGAAACCCCTTTTCATCATACGAAGCATCTCATCGTTTATATGTTGAATCGGCATATCAAAGTAGTTGTGAAAAATCTTGCTTTTGCCTATATTTTTTAGAAGAGAGATAGTTGTCGTTGAAGGGTAAAGGTAGAGGATTCTGGCACTTTTAACACCCTCTATAAGCTCTATTCTTTGAATAAGAAGACTTAGACCGTCTTTTACATTTTGGTCACGCAGGTATGAGCTACTGTCTTGTGAGACAAAAGAGAAATCATAGTACCCTTTTGCAACAAGCCCCTCGACCTCTTTTGCAATCGAGTCTAAGTTTCTTGAGTTTAGCTTGCCTTTAAAAGATGGAATTGCACAGAAGCTACATACTTGGTTACAACCCTCTGAGAGTTTAATGTAAGCATGGTAAGTTGAACCTGTAATTACACGCTCGGCACCATCAATTAAAAAAACTGAATCTGAAAAACGGCTCTTTTTATCTCTAAGAAGTTCATCAATTTTATCATAGTCGCCAACACCGGTAAAGATATCAACTTCAGGCATATCTTTAGCCAACTCGATTTGGTATCTCTCGCTCAAACAGCCAGCCATTACTAAAACAGAGTCCTCTTTTCTTGCGTCATGAAGATTTAAAATTGTATTAATTGACTCCTCTTTTGCTGCGTCAATAAACCCACATGTGTTTACTATGATTACATCTGCATCGCCTGACTCATCGGTTAGTTCAAAATTTTGAAGTTTACCCATCATGACTTCTGTGTCAACTAAGTTTTTTGTACACCCAAGAGATACTATATGAAGTTTATTGCTCATTCTTACTACTTTTAAATATTTTTCGTATTATATCTAAAGTATAATGCCATCATGAAAATATATGATGTAATAATTTTGGGAGCAGGGGCTAGCGGTTTGATGTGCGCCTCTCATTTAGATAAAAACCTAGCTGTGGCAGTGGTTGATTGTAACTCTAAAGTTGCACAAAAACTGAAAATTTCCGGTGGCGGAAAGTGCAACATAACAAATGTACATGTAAGCGAAGATAATTATGATGGGGACTCGGAATTTGTATCTTACTCTTTGAATAATTTTTCTAAAGACGACTTGTTAAATTATCTACATGTAAACGGCGTAAAGCCTGTTGTACGAAAGAACCGTTACTACTTTTGTAAAGATTCTTCTGATGAAATTATAGATATTTTAAAAAAAGAGACCAGATATGCAGAGATGCTTTTAAACACAGAGATTCTACATGTAGAGAAAAAAGATGGGCTTTTTGAAGTGAAAACTTTGCAGGGCATATATAAAACAAAAAAACTAATAGTAGCTACGGGCGGCAAAAGTTATAAAACACTTGGTGCCAGCGATATCGGTCTCTATATTGCAAAAAGTTTTGACATAAAGGTAAAAGAGTTCACTCCGGCTCTTGTAGGTTTAACAGTTCAAAAAGATCAGTTTTGGATGAAAGAACTTAGCGGACTTAGCTGTTATGTAAACATACATGTAGATGGAAAAATTTTAAAAGAGGAGATGCTTTTTGCACATAAGGGTATCAGCGGTCCTGCTGTTTTATCTGCTTCTCTTTACTGGCAAAAAGGAAATATTGCTATAGATTTCTTACCAGATGATAATATTTTAGAGCTTATCAAAGGTAGTAAAAAACTACTAAGTTCAGTTGTCCCTCTTCCAAAAAGACTCTCAAAAGCGATTTTAGAAGCTCTACATGTAGAAGATGTGGAGTGCAAAAAAATAGACTCAGAATCTGTGAAAAAACTGCAAAATATTCACAACTACGAGTTCGCTCCAGCAGGTAATTTTGGTTTTAGTAAAGCTGAAGTTTGTCGTGGCGGAGTTTTAAGCAGTGAGCTGAATTTTGCAACCTTGGAATCTCTACATGTAGAGAATTTATACTTTATAGGAGAAGTTGTAAATGTGACAGGCGAACTAGGCGGCTACAACTTTCAGTGGGCGTTTAGCAGCGGGGTAACGTGTGCTAACTCTCTTAGCTAATTGAACACTCTAAAGAAGTACTCAACCAGACCCTGAATCAAGTTCAGGGTGACGGAGGCGTTGTCCATTACAAACTTGTTTTGCAATCTCATATATTCTTTAATTATTTGTTTAACGCATGATTGACAAGTACATTGGATATTTCATAGCTTGCATCTACAAACTCTAACTCTTTTAAATCTTTTAAATTTTGCTTTTCTTCTGAGCTGTCAACTTTAATGATTATATTTGCATATTTAAAAAAATTGAGTATTGCTTCGCTGATAAGTCGTTTTTGATGCTCATCACTTACTGTTAAGATGATGGCTTTTGCTTCATCTACTGCTAAAGACTCTAAAACAGGCAACTTGTTTAAGTGCCCAAAATATGCCGAGTAACCTACTTTTCTTGCAAGAAGTACATGTTTTAGATTGTCGGAGATGATAACAAAGTCAACTCCTTTTGCCTTTAAGTCTGTTGCAACTCTTCTTCCCAAAGTCCCAAACCCTGCGACAACTATGTGATTTTTTAACTTTATGGGGGTGATAACATCTGACTCATAAAACTCTTTTTCAAAATAAGATGATATTTTATAAATATTGCTCAGTATAAAAGGAGTCAAAATCATAGACATTACACCTACAAGTATTAAAAAATTAGTCATCTCTTCACTTATAAGTTTATGAGAACCGGCAATTGCAAAGATAGCAAAAGAGAATTCACCAATTTGAGCTAAGGCTAAAGCAGTTTTTGCGGAAGTGTTTTTGTCTGAGTTTCGTCTGATAATGGCATAAATTACAATCGATTTAAAAAGCATTGCCAATAAGAAAATAAAAATGACAATGTATATATTTTCTAAAAAATAAATCATATCAATTTTTGTTCCAACACCAAAGAAAAATACACTTAGAAGTAAATCTTTATAAGTAGCGATATCTGACTCAACTTTAACATTATATTTAGTGTCAGCTATAATCATTCCCGCCATAAATGCCCCCAAAGAGTATGTGAAACCCATCTCGTGAGTAAGTAATGAAGCACCGATAACAATGGAAAAAACAGAGCCTAAAAACAACTCTTCGAGTTCTGCTTTTGCTGAAAACTGAAGAAGAGCATTTACAATTTTTTCTCCAATTGTAAACATAAAAACAAGTACTAAAATAGCTGAAATCACTGTTTTTATCAGGACTTCACTTAGAGATAAAGTGTCATTTGACAAAAATGTCATAAGTAATAAAATAGGGATAACAGCTAAATCTTGAAATATAAGTATTCCCATAGACTTTTGTCCATACGGAGTGAGAATATCTTTTGATTTTTTGAGATATGTCAGCACTATTGCGGTTGATGAAAGTGAAAATGCCAACGATATAATAAGCGATGTATTAAAATCAAGCTTAAAAAGATAAAAAGAGAGTAAAAATATCACCACTACACTAAGTAAGACCTGCAACAAGCCATTTGTAAGAAGTATATCTTTCATCTTTTTAATTTTTGAGAAGCTAAGTTCTAGCCCTATTGTAAACATCAAAAACACTATTCCAAACTCGCCTATAAGCTCAAGTGAATATATGTTAAGACCGTTAAATCCAAAGATATAACTAATAATAGTTCCAGATAAAATATACCCGATAATATGTGAGATATCAAATTTCTTTAAAATTATATTGAGTACAGTTGCAATCGCAATTGTTAAAAATATTGCTAATAGTAGATTTTCCATAAACCAATTATAATATAGTTATGAAAGTTTTTTTAAAATTTTATGTATGAAATATATACACAATGTTCTTAAAATTTTTTCAGCCTGAGAGTCTACGCTATTTTGTTACATGTTACTCATATCTTTGACCATTGTATTCTAGCCAACCACCAACGTGACGCTTATTTGGATCATGGTGTGTCCAATGAACAACTCCGCCCTTTGCGTTACTTTCATGTTCGCCACAAAACTTTATAAAACCACCTTTTTTTAGTGAGGATACTTTTGGTGCCAAATCAATATTGTGAGCAATTAATAAAGTTTGCCCAGATGATAATTTTATTATAAACCTTTGATGCCGACTGCCCTTGTTGTCGTCACTGAGTAGTTTAACAACTGTACCAGAACTGCACATTTGTGTACCAGCATATATCTCCAAGCTCATAAGTAGTACAAATAATATTTTTTTCAATTAAAGCTCCAGTTTTAATTTTATATGGTATCTATTACATATTGCTCTAGAGAGTGCCGGTGGGCAAGCACCCTCTAAAAGGAGTATTATGTTAGTAAGAAGTTTTCAACTTCTCGATACTTTTAGTTGAAGATGGATTATAGATACCTTTTTCTTGAGCATCTTTTTCCCATTCTTTCAATAAGCCTTTTTGGAATTTTTTCTTATCATCTACTAGTTGCTTAAACGGTAAACCCGTAATCTCCTGAGCAACTTTCTTGGAAGTTAGTGCAGGAGCTACATAGTCAGAAGCACCATGTTTTGCTAAAACTTTTGCTAGTTTAATTCTAGCATTTCCAGCTTTGTCTATTGCAGTCGCAAGCACTCTTAAAGTCTCTTCTGGTGCATGAAAAAATGCAGGATGAGAAGCAACAGCATAATCCCATCTCCATTGAGCATGTCTAATGTCTAGTAAGATTGGTTCCATTTCAGCTTTAGTCGCTCCAACTTCCCAAGCTTTACCAGCTTCAAGATGAGCAGCAGCTAAGTGCTTCATAGCTTTTTTATGAAGTTCATCTTTTCTAGCTTTTTTCTCTGCAATCGTTTCAGTTAATTCTTTTTCACTAACTCTATGACAATTCATACATGTACTAGCAATATCATCAAGTGGATTAGCAATTTTGTGGTCAGTATATTTAACTCCACCTTCATTTTTGTACGGCATGTGACAATCCGCACATGAAACACCATTTTTGCCGTGAGCTCCTGTTTTCCACATCTCATAACCTGGGTGTTGAGCTTTTATCATTGGAGCCCTAGAAATTTTATGAGTCCAATCTTTGAAATCTAGATTGTCATAATATCTCTCCATATCTTCAACTCCAGTTCCCTCTGCCCATGGTAAAGTTACAGCAACAGCTGTCCCACCTTTTGGATTTGGAGTTTTTTTGAAATAATATTCAACATGACATTGAGCACAAACCATCGTTCTCATATCTTGCTGAGTTGCGTCTTCTAGTTTCATCTTACCTTCAGCTTCTAAGCCTTCAGCCAAATATTTTCTGTTAACTTGTAGTTCCATAGTATTAGGATTATGACAATCAACACATCCTATTGGATTAATAATATCTGAGCCGTATTTAGACCATTTACCAGTGTAGTATTCCGCATCGCCTTTTGTAGCCATGATTTTTGGAACTTCTGGAGACTTACAAGTCCAGCATGCAGTTGGCATAGGTCCAGTTTTTTCATCTACTGGAGCACCAGTTCTTAATGAATTTCTATTGTCTTCAACAGCATAAGCATGACCTCTTGGAGCATTGTAATCTTTAGCAAAACCATAACCTGCAAATAGAACTACTAACTCAGGATACTCTTTTAGCAAATCATCAATGTCATCACTTTTTTCTGTTTGTTTCCATGAATCATATTGTCTTGGATAGTGCTTTCTAAACTCTTCATTTCTTGTTTCCCATCTATCTATCTTTGGAACACTATTAATTTGTGCTTGCTCTTTTTTACCTTCATTAATTGAAGCAATCAATATGCCCATTAGACCAATTGCTACAGCTGAAATGACAAATAAAATTTTAAACTTGTTCATTCTAAACCCCTTATTTTATTTTTTCTTTTACACCAAGGTTATATGGTGTTGAAGTTAAACTTCTTACTTTACCATGAGGAGTATATTTATGACACTCCCAACATTTACGCTCATTTTTTAGACTTTTATTACTATTGCTGTGACCTCTTATCGCATTAACAGCCATTACGGAAGTTAAGTTGCTGTGACAACGAATACAGTTTTCTTGAACACGATTAGCTCCATCCTCACTTATGGTAAGATTATTACCATATGATTTTAGTGTCATAGCGACTGAGTGATTCCATCCATCTTTAGCTTTTGCAGCATATTTTTTTACCGCATCTCCAACAGGAAGGTGACAATCAACACATGTAGCCACATCTTTATGTGAACTTCTTGACCAAGTTGCATAAGCTGAGTTCATTGTATGACAATTAACACAAGCTCTAGGATCACTTGACAAGTATGACAGTGCTTTTGAGGCATCTAAAGTGTAAACAAAAAAACCAATAGCAATAAGAAAAGTTAAAATTGAGCCATACATAATAACTACATTTTTTTTCATTTCTTATCCTTTGAGTAAACATAGAGTCTATAATTGTATATAACGTAAAAAATTATAAACAACTACATTATGAATGAGTATTCAGATGGAAGTATAGCAAATTTTTTTTAAGAAAATTATTAATAGTAGTTATATATAATTATCTATAATTATCTATAGTATAAATAAACCTAAGACAATTTACGATATTATTTGAGCCAATGTAAAATCTAAAAAAAGGTTGTTCTATGAAATTTCTTCTATTAAACGTGTTGCTTTTAAACTCTCTCTTTGCTTTTGAATATACCCTCTCTGAAACAAAAGTAAACTCTAATACATATTGCTTTTTTGGCTTGCCAGAAGTTATGAATGAGGTGAATAATGGAAATATCTCAAACTCTTGTTATGTAAATATGGGTGATAGTTATATCGTTATAGACAGTGGTCCTTCATATCTTTATGCAAAAAGTACACATGCAAAGATGAAAGAGATTAAGGACTTGCCAATATCTTATCTTATAAACACACACGGGCATGATGACCATTACTTGGGTAATGCTTACTACAAAGAGATCGGGGTAGAGATTGTAGGTTCAAAAGAGTTTAAAAATGTAGAAAAAGTTCAAGAGACTAGAATGCAAAGCAAAATCTCTAAAGAGGCTTATGCAGGAACTACACAAGTTTTTCCAAGCACATTTGTAGATGGTGCAAAAGTTTTAGAACTAAACGGTATAAAAATCTACCTTGAAGCTGTAGATAAAAGAGCACACTCAAACAGTGATATATTTATTCATATACCTCAGTATGAAACAGTTTTTGCAGGAGATTTGGTTTTTAGTGAAAGAATCCCTGTTATCAGAGATGGAAATTTAAGAAACTGGATTGAAGCTCTGGAGAAAATAAAAACTATAAACGTTAAGTACATCATAGGCGGACATGGAGAGATAGTAGATAAAAGCTCGATAGATGCAACTTACAGATATTTGACTAATCTTACTCAGAAGGTTGCTCTTGCTTTGGAGAATGGTGTGGAACTTGATGATGCAGTTGAGAGTATAAAAATGGAAGATTTTAAAGAGTATAAAACTTACTATGAGCAGCATAAGCCAAATGTTGCAATAGCATATAGAAAACTAGAGTGGGAGCAATAAGTTTGAAGTTACAAATGCTTTTTAGTAATATTTTGTGTAAAGAGTTATATAGATGATTATTTACATACACGGTTTTGGTGGAAGCGGAGAAGGTAGCAAAGCAAAAGCTTTTAGAGATTACTTTAAAAGTTTAGATGAGGACTTTATAGCTCCGTCTTTGTCTTATATTCCAGAATTAGCCATACAAACTTTAGAAGAGTTAATAGAGTCTTATAAAGGAGAGGTTAAGCTTATAGGCTCATCTTTGGGCGGATTTTATACTATATATTTAGCTAAAAAGCATGAGCTAAAGGGTGTTCTTATAAACCCGTCTATATTTCCTTATGAAACGCTTGGTAAACTTATAGGCTATGCAACAAGCTTTTATGATGAGAGCAGTTTTGAGTGGAAAGATTCTCATATAAAAATGCTCAAAAACTACAAAGTAGATGAAGTAAATCAAAATAATTTTATGCTATTGGTTCAAAAGGGCGATGAGGTTCTTGACTATAAAGAGGCTGTCAATAAATTTGTAAATGCAAGTGTAATTGCAGAAGAGGGTGGCAGTCATGGTTATGATCACATTGAGAGACACTTTGAAAGAATAAGAGAGTTTATATGTTAAAGTGCGTTAGTTAAATGCAATCTTGATATGATTGCACTTATATAATTATATGTTTGGAGTCGGTGATGAAATTTTCAGTAGCTGTATTGAGTGTTTTTTTTATAGCAATAGAGTTATGTGCTCAAGTAAAATGGATTTCTATAGAACCTCAAAAGCCAAACAAAGAGGCCCAGCCAAAGATTAGTCTGCCACAACTTCAGCCTGTCAGTAATCTGTTTGAAAATGTAAAAATTATTCAACACCTACTGAATAAAACAAGTGCTGAAAAAGAGCCTAAAGCCGATAGTAAAAAAAATTGGTACATTATAAAAAACAGTGAGAACAGATGATTGATATAGTTCTGTATATTCATATTTTAGCTGCAACTGCCTGGATAGGTGGTGCTTTACTACTTTTTATTCTTGGAATATTTTTAAAGGGAAAAGAAGCACAGGCCCAAACATATGAACATCTTGGACCACTATACGGATATTTTGAGGTGTTTTGGCTTATAGTGTTATTGACAACAGGTAGCTTTTTATTTATTAACTTCAACCTTATAGAGGTACTTACGCTTGATATAAATGAGTCCAAACTTGGTTACATGATGAGCCATAAACTATTTTATGTTGGTGCAATAACTGTATTTACTATAGTTCATATGAGGATAGCTCTAAAAACGCATAAAAAAGGACGTACTATTTTGCAAAACTTGGTCTCGAGAGGAAGTTCTTTGATGATATTTTTCTTGAACCTTGGGATATTGTGGTTTGCAATGCAATTGAGGCATATTCTTTCTTAAAAAAGCTATATTATTTATATGATTGTATATTAAGTAAGAGATAGAGGCAAAGTTATTAGAATCTATGTTTGTGTAATCTGAAGTGGTGCTCAATACTGGGTTCGAACCAGTGGCTTCTTCCATGTCATGGAAGCACTCTACCGCTGAGTTAATCGAGCAAGAGCGTAATTCTAGCAAAAAATACTTAAATTAATTTTTTTTATCAAGCTTAATGCAAAGTTCCTAAAAATCTAAATCAGAGTTGGATATTTACTTTTAATTTAGGTTTATTAAGTGTATAATTTCGCCATAATTAAAAAGCACCCAAAAGGTAATTTATGAAGTTAGTTGAGTTAGAAGCAATAGGTCTAAAAAATGTTGGTAATGTTTATCATAACCTAAGTTATGAAGAGTTAATTCAACATGAACTTGACAATAACGAATGTGCTCTTACCAAAAAAGGTGCAACAGCTGTTGACACAGGTATTTTCACTGGACGTAGCCCAAAAGATAAATATTTTGTAGATAGAGAGCCATCGAACAAACATATCGCTTGGGGTGATATAAATAAAAAAATTTCTTCTGAAATTTTTGATGAACTTTTAATAATAGCTCAAGAACAACTCTCAAATAAAGATATTTACGTAACTGATGTTTTTTGTGGAGCAAGTGCTGCTTCAAAAAGATCAGTTCGTTTTGTGTCTGAAATAGCATGGCAATCACACTTTGTTAAGAACATGTTTATTCGTCCTGAGCCGCCGGAACTTGAAGTTTTTAAGTCAGATTTTACTGTTTTAAACGCATGTAAAGCGGTAAATGACAAATGGAAAGAACATGGTATGAACTCTGAAGTATTCGTACTGTTTGATGTTGAGAGAAATATAGCCATCATTGGTGGCACATGGTACGGTGGTGAGATGAAAAAAGGTATTTTTTCAATGATGAACTACTGGTTACCATTAGAAAATAAACTTCCTATGCACTGTTCAGCAAATGTTGGAAAAGATGGTGATACTGCACTTTTCTTTGGTCTTAGCGGAACTGGAAAAACAACTTTATCTACTGACCCACATCGTGCATTGATTGGTGATGATGAACATGGTTGGGATAACTATGGTGTATTTAACTTTGAGGGTGGATGTTACGCAAAAGTAATTAACCTTGATGGAAATAGTGAACCAGAAATATATAATGCTATTAGAACAGACGCTCTTTTAGAAAATGTAGTAATGTATGGAGAGGGTGAGGTTGACTATGAAGATAGCTCAAAAACTGAAAACACTCGTGTTTCATACCCTATTGAGCACATAGAAAATCATGAACCGACTCTACATGCAGGACACCCTAAAAACATCATCTTTTTAACAGCCGATGCTTTTGGTGTTTTACCTCCTGTGTCAAAACTTACTAAAGAGCAAGCAATGTACTATTTCCTAAGCGGATATACTGCAAAAGTTGCTGGAACTGAACGTGGTATTACTGAGCCAGTTGCAACTTTCTCGGCTTGTTTTGGTGAGGCTTTTTTACCACTACACCCAACTGAATATGCAAAACTTTTAGGTAAGAAAATTGATGAGCATGGTTCAAATGTATATCTAGTTAACACTGGCTGGACGGGTGGAATTTATGGTGTTGGTCATAGAATGAGCATAAAAGACACTCGTGCTTGTATCAACGCAATTTTAGATGGAAGTATTCAAAATAGTGAGTTTGATACTACTAAAACATTTAGATTACATGTACCAAGAACGCTTGGAGGATTAAACCCAGAAATATTAAATCCTCGTAACGCTTGGAAAGACAAAGATGAGTTTGATAAAACAAGAGATACTTTAGCTGAGATGTTTATTAAAAATTATAAAAAATACAACGATGGAGAGCATGAAGATTACTCTCCAGCAGGACCAATAGTAGGAAGTTAATTCCTACTTAGTATAAAAATTATTTAACTTTTCTTTTTGTGGCTTGAGTCATATAGAGCCATAAAGCCCCACCAAAAACTACAAGTATGATTGGTGCTATCCAAGGTTTATCACCAATTAACTCTGCAACTTTTATTAAATAGCTGCCTGAGTAGTAGCTCCCAAGTCCAACAACTAAAGCCCATACTGCAGCACTTGCAACATTTAAAATAGCAAATTTTTTGAAGTCATATTTAGTAAGACCGATAGCAATAGGGACAAGAGTTTTTATCCCATATACAAACTTTTGAATAAGTATTATCCAAGAACCATTTTTTTTCATCATAATATGAGCAAGAGCCAGCTTTCTTCTATGCTTGCGAAGACCATCCATCATCATACTCTTCTGATACCTAGCCATGTAGAAAAGTAAAAAATCACCTAAAGAATTTGCCACAAAAGCTATGGACATTGAAAGAGTTAAATCCATTTTCCCCATAAATGACAAAACACCGGCACCAATAAGTGCTACAAAGCCACCGCCAAGCGAGTATAAAAATAGTCCTATATATCCATAAGTTGTTAAATTGCTAAATGTATCTTCCATGTTTTAAATCTTCCTAAAGTTTTTTAATTTTTGTTATCTCATCACGAAGACGAGCTGCCTCTTCGAAGTTTAACTCACGAGCAGCTTCTTTCATCTTAAGCGAGAGTTCTTTAACCATTGCTTTTCTTTCTGATGCCGGTATTTTATCCATTTTTTTATGTTTTTGATAAATAGCACCATGATCTTCTACTTTTAGGTTTGCATCTAATTTACGAATAGTGGTTGTAGGAGTTATATTATGCTTTTTATTATGTGCCTCTTGAATCTCTCTTCTTGCTGTTGTTTTGTCTATTGCCCTTTGCATAGAGCCAGTGATTTTGTTGGCATATAAAATAACTCTGCCGTTTGAGTTTCTAGCACCACGACCGATTGTTTGCACAAGAGCGGTTTCGCTTCGCAAAAACCCCTCTTTGTCAGCATCTAAAATAGCCACAAGAGAAACTTCTGGCAAATCTAGACCTTCCCTGAGAAGATTTATACCTATTAGTACATCGAATTCTCCAAGTCTAAGTGATCGTATGATTTGGTTTCTCTCAATTGTATCAATATCTGAGTGCATATATTGAACTTTTATTCCCAAATCTGCTAAATACTTTGTAAGCGCCTCAGCCATTTTTTTCGTAAGAACAGTTATAAGAACACGTTCATCTTTAACTGTTATTTTTTTAATTTCATCGTGAATATCTTCAACCTGATTATCAGAAGGTTTTATCTCTATAATTGGGTCAAGTAATCCAGTAGGGCGAATAATTTGCTTAGCAATAACACTTGACATCTCTAGCTCATACTGAGCGGGTGTAGCTGAAACAAAAAGATAATGAGGAGCTTTATTTATATATTCATCTGCTTTTAGCGGTCTGTTATCTAAAGCACTAGGAAGTCTGAAACCGTAATCAACCAAGACATCTTTTCTGGCTCTATCACCTGCGTACATCCCGCGATACTGAGGAAGAGATACATGTGATTCATCGACTATGACTAAATAATCTTTGTGATTGACCTCAAAGTAGTCAAGTAGTGTAAATGGAGCTTCCCCAGGTTTTTTGTTTGTCAAAAGTCTTGAGTAGTTCTCAACCCCTTTACACATACCTGTTGTTTGAAGCATCTCTAAATCAAACTCAACTCTCTGCTTTAGTCTTTGGTGTTCAAGCAGTTTTCCCTCTTTTTGAAAGTAAGCAAGTCTTTCATCAAGCTCTTCTTCTATCCGTTTAATGGCTACGGACATCTTCTCTTGGCTTACACTAAATTGTGAAGTTGCATAGATAGTGACTTGTTTATGCTCTTCTAGTCTCTTGTTATCTATAATCTCAAAAGTGTATATAGCTTCAATCTCATCACCAAAAAATTCTATGCGTATAGCTTCTTGCTCAAAATATGGAGGGTATATATCTATGCTCTCTCCGTTAACTCTTATGTGTCCGGTGTCAAAATAGCTGTCATTTCTACTATAGCCCATCTCGACCAAACGAAGAAGAAGTTTCTTTTGAGGAATCTCATCACCCACTTCTAAAACCTGAACCATATTTTGATACTCCTCAGGGTCTCCTAAACCATAGTTAGCCGATACAGAAGCAATAACTATAACATCATCATAACTCAGAAGGTTTGCAGTCGAAGATAGCCTCATGCGCTCAAGCTCATCATTGATAGCACTATCTTTTTCTATGAATAAATCTTGACGAGGTATGTAAGCCTCAGGCTGATAATAATCATAATATGATACAAAATATTCTACATGTGCATTTGGGAAGAAACCTCTAAACTCACTATACAGCTGAGCCGCTAAAGTTTTGTTATGAGTCATAATAATAGTAGGCATCTTAACATTCTCTATAACCTTAGCCATAGTGTACGTTTTACCGCTACCTGTTACACCTTCAAGTGTTTGGTAACGATTACCTTTTAGAATAGAACCACTTAACTCTTTTATAGCAGTAGGTTGATCACCTGCTGGTTCATAAGGAGTATTTGCTTTAAAATTTATTGAGTTTTTCATTGGTGAAATTATAGCGAAATTGCTGTTTTTCTAGTGAAAATAGGTGCTTTTTTAGAGATACGGCTGCCATAATGCTGCCGAGAAATTATTTGTGATATATTTAAAGTACATTATGTATTGTTGTTACTTTGTGCTATTATTTTGTTGAATACAAGTTTAATAGTAGATATCCTCCAAAGGTTATAAATTAATGATTCCACAAAATATATCAAGAGAGCACATAGATAAAGCAATTAACGATATTGATAGACAAGGTATTGATAAACAAAGAGATTCCTCAAAGTATAATTTAATTTACAACGGTAAAACTTATCCTCCTAAGCTTGTTGTATCACTTGCTAATAAGTATGCCAATGGATTAGAATTAAGTTCTAACGATTTTTCTGGAGGGAAAGAAGTGAATTCTTTTTTAGAAAATTTAGGTTTTATTATTAAAGATAAAGATGATCCAGTAAAAGTATTACTAGAAGAATATAAAAAAAGAATTTCCACTACTCACTTAAAAGATGAAGTCTATAAATGGGAAATTGCAAAAAAATATAATCATCGTCCTGATATTAATGTTTCTGACTTTCATAAAGAAATAAAAAGTATTAAATTTGGAAACTTGGTATATCAAATGGGTGTTGCAGTCCTTGGACATTTAGCAGAAAAAAAACCAGAAGAATTAAGAGAACAATTCAAGCAACTATTTGACGAAAGTATAGAATTAGGTGTTCGTGTGCAAACATTTAATAGTGATACACTAAGAGTATATCGTTCTTTAGGCGAGACGTTACAACATCATCAAGATGAACGATCGATATCTACATATTTAACATTTTACGATTCGAGTAAATATACTTATTATAAAAATTCTTATTATAAAAAATACTGTACTTTATTGGGTGTCAAGGTAGCTAAAACAAACCAAAAATATGTGCATTACTTATCTTTAGTAGATGAATTGATCAGTAAATATATAATTAATGATACCGAATTAATAGAGTTAGTTAAAAGCTTAATCCCAGAATACTATGATGGTACAAATCATAATATTTTAGCACAAGATATCTTATATCAAATGCTTGATCAAAATGAAGATGTGGATAACGAAGAAACTACCAATTATAAAGAGCTATATATTGAATGGATGAAGCAACAGGCTAATAGTGAAAGTAGTAATAAACTCGGATCATACCTTAAAGCCATAGAGATACTATCTGATCAACTTCAATATGAAATTTTTGAAACAGTTGATAAAGATAAGTTGAATTTCCTATACAAAGACTTATTAAAAGATCAAAAAAAAGAGAATGGTAAGTATTATCATAAAGAAGCACCATCATATGGAAATGGTGGTTATTTTTCAGCATCGATTAAATCATATGTTGAATTTTTAGATTCATTACAAAGTATAGATACTTTTGACAAAGTAAAAAATAAATTTGATCAAAATGATTTTAATACATATATAAAATATATAAAAAAGATTGTTGATGAATTAAACATTTCGCGCGATGATCAAAGAGTTGTATTTGGTGTGGGAAATGATCGTTTAAATTTTACTATTGGTCAAAGGTATTGTTTTAATCTGTATGCTTCAAATGATAAAGGGATATATGGTGTTATCTCAAGAACTAAACTACTCGATGAAAGTGAGCCATTTAATGGAAGTCCACCTAAGCCATATTATAATTACTACAAAATATTTTCACCTACTGGCGATGAATGGTTATCAATAGTATCAGCAATGAAAAGTGAATTAGATAGAACCACTCAATCTGGATTTAAAAAATACAATAATTTAAATTTTGAAAACTATATCTTTAAAAATATGAAATCTACAGGAAGTGATATGCATAAACTAAATACGATAATTTATGGACCTCCGGGAACAGGTAAAACATACAATACAATTAATAAAGCTCTTGAAATAATTGATGGATATATTCCAGATAATAGAGAAGATGCAAAATTAAAATTTGAGCAGTATCAGCGAGATGGTCAAATTGAATTTATAACCTTTCATCAGAGTTACGGATATGAAGAGTTTGTTGAAGGTATCAGAGCAGATTTAAATAGTGATGAGATTAAATACAAGCTTGAAGAGGGTATATTTCAAGTTATCGCTAATCGAGCAAAAGATAATTATTTGAATAGTAAAAAAACAGCAGCGGAACTATCAAAAGAAGTGTCACTTAATCAAAGAATTGAAGACTTTATAAATAATGCTATTGAAGGTCAAATTGAATTTGAAAAGACGAAAGGTGGAAAATTCTTTATCAAAGATGTGAATGATAAAAAGATTTCTATATATGCAAACGATTCAAATTATAACGAAAACACATTGGAGTTAAATGTAGATGAACTATATAAAATATTAGCTTCTTCTTTAGAGATAAAAACATCTAGACAATTAGCAAAAGAGATATTCGGAATTAACAATCAAAGACAAAAAGATACCTATTATTTTTCAATTTATAAAGAGTTTCAAAAAGTTAAGTTAGATGTTGTTGAAGAGATTGAAAGTCAAGAAGATGAGAAAAAATATGTACTAGTAATTGACGAAATTAATCGTGGAAATATTTCAAAGATTTTTGGAGAGTTAATCACACTTATTGAAACATCAAAACGAATAGGTGCTGATGAGGAAGTGCAGCTACAGCTGCCATATTCAAAGAAGATGTTTGGTGTACCAAACAACTTATATATAATCGGAACAATGAATACAGCTGATAGAAGTATTGCTTTAATGGATACAGCACTCAGAAGACGATTCGACTTTGAAGAGATGATGCCGCAACATAACCTAGATAGTATTAGTACGAATGTAGAGAATAGTGGTGTAAATCTTCAAGAGATACTTCGGGTAATTAACAGTCGAGTTGAGTACTTATATGATAGGGACCATACAATAGGGCATGCGTACTTCATAGGTATAGATACGTTCAAAGAACTTGACAATGTAATGAGAAATAAAATAATTCCATTACTCCAAGAGTATTTTTATGATGATTGGGAAAAAATACAGATTGTATTAGGGGATCATGTAAAACAGCTTGCCAAGTTAGATTCAGAACAAGACAAAATTCACGATTATCAATTCATACAAAGTGAAAAGCTTTTAGAGAAAAATGTTCTTGGATTTAATCATGAAGATATTGAAGATGATCAGATTGGTTATAAAATCAGTGATACATTCACTTTAAAAATGTATGAAAAGATATGTAAATAATATAAATGAAAATTTTAAAAGCACATATTACACTTAGTGAATATAGCTATATATTTATAGGCAGTGAAGATATTGGTAATAATAAGGCAGTGGATAAAAAGACCTTCGATGAAGTAGAATCATTTGTGCTGCAAAATAGTGATACGGTTCAATATTTAAAGTTAGGTCAAAATAAGTTACATAAATATCTACAAGCTCAAAACTATGTAGGTGTTATTCAAACTAAAAGTGGAGTAACAATAGAGATACTTCCAAAAATTGCTAGAAATACAGATGATGCTAAATCTAAAAATATTTTAATTAAGATGCTAAAGACTCTTAGAAAATCTCCTTTTAAAAATTTTAATACAGCGAACTTAAAAGCATCAAATTTACCATTACTCGAGATTTTCATTACTATGTTTTTAGTCGAACTAGAAAAGCTTATTCAAAAAGGTATCAAGTCTGATTATATTGATAAAGAAGATAACTTAAGCTTTTTGAAGGGTAAGTTAAAAATTAAAGAACATATGCAAAAAAACCTTATTCATAAAGAAAAATTCTATGTTGAGTATCAAGAGTTCATTCAAGATAGAGTAGAAAATAGACTGATTAAAACAGCACTAGAATATTTATATAAAAAGTCAAAAGCTAACAATAATAAGAAAAGAATTCGAGAATTTTTATTTGTATTTGATGATATCAAAGTGTCTCACAACATAAAAGAAGACTTTAAAAA
Organism: Candidatus Sulfurimonas baltica; assembly: GCF_015265455.1. Taxonomy (NCBI): domain Bacteria; kingdom Pseudomonadati; phylum Campylobacterota; class Epsilonproteobacteria; order Campylobacterales; family Sulfurimonadaceae; genus Sulfurimonas; species Candidatus Sulfurimonas baltica. The sequence continues at coordinate 384,244 of NZ_CP054492.1, forward strand.
AATAAGACTTGATAGACAGATGAATGATTATGCACTTGTCTTGCAATGGGCTAAAATATTTTTATATAAAAATTCATTTTCTCCATATAAGGGTAAGGAAGTTACTTTTGCATTACTTTTTGATATGAACTTGCTTTTTGAAGATTATGTAGGGCATATGTTAAAGAAAAATGGTTTAGAAGTTTCACTGCAAGATAGAGAACACCATTTAGCTTATTTAGACTCAAACACTGGAAAGTTTCAATTAAAACCTGACATCGTAGTTAGACATGATGCGGAAGTGATTATTGCTGATACTAAGTGGAAACTACTCAGCGAAGATAAAACTCATCAAGGAGTAAGTCAGGCAGATATGTATCAGTTGTATGCATATGGCACAAAATATACAAGTCCTAAGTGTGAAAATATGTATTTGATTTATCCGAAAAATGAGAGTGAACTTACGGAGCATCAATATCATTATCAAAAAGATATGGGTGGATTAAAATTAAAAGTTTTATTTTTTGATTTAGAGAATCCAGAGGATGAAGTGTTTTATGAATATTTTAGAAGATAAATTACAAAACTTTATAGAAGAATCTTCTTGGACTTTTGCTAAAACCTATTCTGATACTTGGCCTCATTGGTATATCGTTCAAGAACAAGTAGATAACGAATTATTTTTAAAGTTGGCAGACTATATAGATGATAATGGATATAAAGAATTTTTTTACTCAAAGCAGATGACTTTTTTTGATTATGGAAAACATACATATTGGCATATGGAAAATATAATTAATCGATGTTTACTTGCTAATACATATCATAGAAGAGTGGTTGATGGTAGATTGCCTAAAGAAAAAAATTAGTATATTCCTTCTACAGCTGATACTTTATTCGCCTCACTTAGTTTCATATAGCGAAGGGTCATATTAACGTCCATATGATTCATCAGTTTTTTTATTTCAAACAGTGGTACTTGATTTATAGCTAAATGAGAAGCGAAAGTGTGGCGAAGGGTGTGATTGCAAACTCTATGTTTTGCATCATCAATATCTAATCCCTCATTAAACATTTCGTTATAAATCGGTCGCATGTGATAACCAACGATACGATGTGTTAATTTTCTTCCCTTGTTCCAAAAGATGTAATGGCTTTGTAGAAATGTGTCTATAAAAATATAATCTTCAGACAAAAATATTTTAGAGTTTAAATAAGCCGTATACCAGCTTTTATTCTTAGTATCGAAGATTTGTACTGTTTGAGTCTTTAAATCGATATTTGAGCGTTTTATATTGAGTATAGAGCTAGCTCTAGCTCCTGTGCTAAGAGCGAACTTCACAAAGTAAAGTAAAAGCTTGGCTATCGCAGGTTTATTATCATAAGTATTATCTTCTAGTACAAAAATTAAATTGCGAATTTCATCTAAAGTTAGATACCTTTCGCGAGCATTATCTACATGAATTGTACTTTCTATACCTCTAGCATTATTTATAAGATTTGGTAGATACTCTCTTTTTATGAAGTTGTAAATGCTGGATAATATACTAATATGCATAGCTGTAGTAGCTGGTGCATGAGTCTGTAGTTTGTAAATTTTATACTCATGTATCTGAGTGTTACTAATATCTTTTAAATCTGTTTTAGCTCCAAAAAAATTAAGAAGATGGTTTTGAAATTTTAGATGGGAGTTTCGATAATCGCTAGTTTGCTTCAATTCTAAATATTTAAAATATAAGTCACCAGCATCTTTTAATGTGAATGTTTTTTTAACAGAACTATGGGTATCTATATCATTGAGTATCTTCTGCTTTTCACTCTGCATAAATTCATATGCCAATTTCTCACTATATCCAGCTGATTTATAACCGCACTTGAAACGAGAGTAGTTTCCTTTTTTGGTTTTGTATGAGCAGTAGTAGATGGTGTCGAGGTTTGTTATTCGATGGCTGATGCCTGTGTACTTTTTACTTTTGATGTATTGTGTTTTCAAGTTGATACTCTTTTTTAAAGATTATCACTGGTTTGGACTGAGAGATTTGGTAAAAGTGTTTAAGGTGTCTATGGTGGGTAAGGTGTTTTAAGTGTAAATTATACTTTGACCATCTTTGTCATGTCGAAAATTGATTATTTTTTCCTCAACAAGCCAATGCTTATCAAGCACTTGAGTAATCTTTTCATAGTTAGATGCAATATTTTTATTTTTTATTTTCTTTATTTTTTTATTAGAAATATTATCAACTGCATTAGCCAAATTATTTATTCTATTAACATCCAACCCTAACTCTATACCTATTAAAATTGTACTTAAGTGCTTAAAGTCTTTTCTGACACTAAAAAGGCTTTTATATAGTAAAAGTTGAGTGTATAAATAAGTAGATCCATATAAATGTCGTAGTTCATTGATTTTTTTAGGAAAGTCTTTTTTTGCTCCAATATTTTGAAAATATTTAACATAGAAAGTAGTTGTACATGATTTATTTAGAGCCATATATAAATCATAAAATATATACACTTCCTCTTTTTTGGGACTAATTTTTACTTTTTCAATGTAATCATCTAGCATAAAAGATAAAAAATTATCTTTTTTATGCATTCGCCATTTTCTTTCATCTGATGTCAAAAGTGCTAAAAATACAAAAGATAAGTTTTCTATATTATTGATGAGATTAGTTTTTACTTCTTCAAATGTTTTTTTATTACTTGTTTTAGGTGCAATGTCTGTGAACTCATTTGGAAGAGAAATTTCCCCAATCATTTCCGCTACATACTCAAAAGTATTATTTAGTATTTTTTGAGCTTCTGTTGGAGTCCTCATCCATACTTGATTAATTGATTCTAGTCTATCATTATCACTACATCGTGTTAGCAATCTTTTATGTGTTAGTTCTAATATCTCTTCAACAATTGGATAATCACGATATTTTTTTTCTTTTATTTGGAACAGTTTATCATGGCAGATATCATGAATACAACCTAGGTTTTTTTCGCACATCATAATGATGTCTATTTGTCTTATCTGCATTTGTAACTGTTTAAAAGTTACTAATGCTTCGCTGTATTCTTTCGTCCCTTTCTTTAAATTTATATTGATGTTGAAACGAAAGCCTTCTAAATCAGCTACAAAATCACATAAAAAATCTTCATCATTGGAACTATTATTTAGATTTTTGCTATGCAACACTTCTTTGTAAAGTTGAAAATATTCATCACTAATGGATGTGTCATACTCTTTTACGAGCTCTTTGAAATACACATGATGATATAGACGCCTCAAATAGTATGCAATATAACTTTTATCCATTTTACCTCTTGAAGTACAATAGTATCTAATTTAATTTAAAACATACCCCCTAGTCCAATATTTTTATAATCACAGCTCAACAGCACTTCCCTATACTTCCCAAACATAAATGGAGTTCCTAATAAGTTCCTTATTTATTACAGATTGAAGTTTAGAGTTGATGCGCAAACTCTTCATCTTCAGTCGTGTTCTTTGACTTATTATTGTTAAATCGGGATCTATACAACCGCTCTAAGTGACCCAGACTTCTCTCAATTTTCAGGAGAGAGGCTTACCCCTTCGCAAGAAGGTACAAACAGTTGACAAGGAGTCAATTTTGAAAAAAGAATTAAACACAAGTAATACTATGAAGTCGGAAGTAGTTTTAGGTAAAGAACCAAAATTTATAATCCGTCCATTAACAGAGGCTGAAATAGCTAACAAGCAGACTGAAACAGAAGTAGCCTTCTATATGAATAGTCAATACAAAAGAGATGGGATGAATGCATCTACACATAAAGATGGGTTGCTTTGGAAACATGAAGATTCAATGTTGCGTCCAGCTATCTATAATTTAGCAATGGCATTTCTTAATGCAGGTAATGAAGATATGGCATTTATTCTTTTAAATGACTTGGCAGATAATGGTTATCAGCCCGCACTAGAACTTACGGGAGGACTTTAAGATGGTACCTACACTACCTACTATAAATGTATATGTAATCGTTGATGAAGATGTTGTGAGTTTTGAAATAAGTAGCTCTCTTCCTGAATTAATTTGTGATGTCCTTTTAAGTAATATCAACACAAAAAACAACATAAGCAGAAATGATTTTGAGATTTTTATAAATAACTATTATGGAAAATTAGCTCAAGCATTAAAAATAAATATTTGTGTCGAAGTAAGATATGGAAACCTACTGTATGCTGGACTACAATTTCCACCAACTCTTTTAATATCAAGAAGTGCGCAACAGTTAGATTTACATTCTTACGAGATCTCAGAAGATTTTTCTACATCAACTATAGGTCTGATATTAAATCCAAAAGGTTATTTAACACATAAAGGCCTCAAGGCAAAAATCTCAAATTTTTCTACTTCAGAAATAGAACTTTATAAAATGCTTGACCTCTATTCACTTAAACTTCTACATATAGTCCACAGTAATAAGGGACGTTACCTTCGAAATAGCATAAATAATCAAGATTACCTTGCTGATATATTCTGATGCAAATCTTTTTCACACAATTCACCTCACTGACAAAACCAGTAGTGAAGAGTTATAAAAAAGACTTTACCAAGAGTATAGGTGCTGCTATGCATCTATCTCGTTATCAAAGATTGCAAGTTCCAAATCTAAAAGCCTTTGATGAGTACCTAAAGCAAATGAGTAGCTTCGACACGATAACTCTTGGATTAGCTACTGAGGTTTCGGGCTTATCCAAGACAGCTAAAGCCTATAGTGAAATAGAAAATCCGGATTTTATCTTTAGAGGTAAAAATCACATCAAATATTTCAATGATTTGTACCCATATACTGAGGGTGCGTATTCACTCTATTTTTTTGATATTGATTATGATGAGTCTCAGCCACAACACTTTAGAATGAGTACAGTAGAGGAAGTTAGAGCCTCATTAATACTTTTAGTTCCGGCATTAAAAGATTGTGCAATGTTAATCCGTCCTAGCTCATCTGCTGGAATATACAACAGTCAAACAGGTGAAAAACGGAGTGATAAACCATCGTGGCATATTTATCTAATTGTTGCGAATGCAACAGCTCAAAGTATAGATGACTTTAGTGAATATATAAAACGAAGAGCAAATAGAGATGATGTGAATCTTGCATACATAAAAGAGAGTAAATCAGGAGCAAAACTTGAGAGATATTATGTAGATTTAGCAGTAGCTGACGCCTCTAGGCTTATTGTCGAAGCCAGCCCAACATTAGAGTATCCACTCTCAAAGAAAGTTATAGACAGTACGATTATTGAGGGTGAGGTGTTAGATTTAACAGCTATCCCTATCGGAGATGAAAAAGATTACAGAAAAAGCACTCAGAAATATATTTCGGGCACCATACACACACACTCCACAAAAAATACTTTTATACCTAAATCGTATAATGGAGTAATCCTTATCTCTGAAGAAGATAAAGGCAGAGTTCTTTCTATTTACAGTTACCTAAATGATACTTCCAGAGCTGAAACATCCGTTGTTAAAAAGTATCTGAGCCAAACACTTATTGCAGCATATTTAACTTTTTTAGGTTTTACAGTTGACGCAAATTTTAAGTTCAAAATGAGAGATGAAACGACGTCATCTGCATCAATCTCACATACAAATTTAATCAAAGATTTCGGTGGAACCTTCTCCGGAAATATTATCAGTTTTCTGATGAAACTATACTCGCTCTCTTTTATAGAAGCGTGGAGTTACTTTCAGAACTGCTTCGGTAAAAATCTCAAACTATCAGTGAAAACACAAGTTGCTTTACCAGATGCTAAGGCATTTGAGAAGAGCTTATCAAAAAATATTAAATAAAAAAAAGGAAAATTAAAATGAATTTTAAAGAAGAATTAACTGCACAAGAGCCTATCGTATCAGAATCTGTGACAGTAAAACAAACAATGGTTTCAAATGGCATACAAAAAATAGAGCTGACAGTAGAATATATTGCATCCCAAATACTATTACTTTTTACTATGCTCAAGAGTATTAATGCACCTATGGGGCAAAGATATAGTATGAAAAGTTTATGGCAACTTTTAAGCAATATCCCAATGCCTAAAGCTACAGGAACAGAACTCCGAAAAGAGCTTGAGGAACTTGGATTTGTAGCTGGTGCGAATGGTTCCATTCCAACTTTTGCAGATTTAGAAAACTGCAGAGGGCTTATTCAGTTTGCTATTTTCGATAATGATAGCTACATCATTCCTAAACTAGATACGACAAATATGAATCCTTCAGATTTAGAACTCTATACAAAAACATATGCGGAGTTTGCTCTTAATTTTAAAACATCTGAATGGGAAGACACAGTAAAGAAAATAGGTCTAACCCTTCCAGATGAATATAACCCAGAAAATATTACTATTTATGGGGAGGAACTTGAAGATTTAGAAGATAGAAAACTCACAATGCCTGAAGTTACAGATTTTTTGCCTGAAGATGCCTACCTGATTGCATATACAGGTCATCCATATTTTTATGTAACGACGAGGCAAGCTTTAGCTCATTCACTTAAAGCTATTGCTCTTATACCGATGGATATCGTACCGATTTTTTATCAAACTTTTAACGGAGGGACTTGGACAGAGCAGGAACTCGAAGCAGGTAAAAAACAAGATGTGACTTATCCTTTTGGCGAGTATCTACCAAAAGGTGCTCAATTTGAAATGCTCGATGGTGATTTCTGGTTAAGTATATTTACCATTACTGCCTACTTGGTGCTTATAAAAACTCGGCTTTATCAAAAGTACATTGCTATCGATAATACTGGCGGTCATAGATTTGATGTTGTAACATATAACATTTTTCATGAACAAACGGAAGAGACATTCGCGTACAATTGTGAACACCATATTTTCCCCTTTATATCGAAAGAAATAGATGCTTCGGTACTTTTATTTTTAAAAGAGGATTTGGTGCAAAATTTAGAAATTGATACTACTCTTATTGCAAAAGTTATAGATCAAAAAATTGCTTCACTCTAAAAGTGGGTTATGTGAGGTGGGTGAAGTGGGTGTTCTTCATACCCACCTAAAACACCCACAACACCCATTCCACTTTTTATTATTAAAAAAAATGAGCAGCAAATTTTATGCTACTCATTTGTATTTCTCTATCTTTGTAGGCTCTTATATTTATTTCTATATATCCTACAAATGCAAAGTAATAATAATCTTCATAATCCCATATTGGGTTACTCTCTTTCATTTCAATTCAACTCTTTTATATCTCCATATCGCGTTTGTTTGAAATATAAATCTCTTTCAACTTTAAGTCCTAATGGACCTCTTACACTTTCTAACTCATCTAGACTTACATTACCTAGCTCATCATTCATGCCTTGAACATAGCAAAACATTATTCTGTCCTCTTTATCGTATTCTAATACCCACCATGTCCAATTGGCATCTGGGGTAAAGAATTTTGCATAAACTATTTTATTTTCTAATTTTATATCTTCCGTTGCATATAGCTTCGGAATCATCTTTTCTAACTCTTTTGTTATTAACATTTTAAGCTCCTTGAGATATAAGTAATTATTATATCTTAATTATTTATTTCTATGGTATTAATGGCTAATTTCTCCCATACTATAGGGCTTTGTAGTCTCTTTTAATACCATAGAAATGACGAAGATATTTACATGGAGAGGTTCTAATATCAATAATATATTTTGTGGTTAAGTGATCTGAACAAATGATTAATATGGAATTATTACAGACTTACAAAAGTAAGCAAATTCTTAAATTTATTAAAATAATTCCCAATGTAAATTTGAGTCCAAATGAATAGCTTTCGTTTGATGTATATGTTTATCAAATCACTCAAATCCTCTTGCCGCAGATTTCAAGGAACTAAACAAATAATAAATAAAATTCAAAAAAGGTTTAAATTATGGAAATCACACTCACACAAAAAGAACATGAATATTTGCTACAGGCGGTAGCGAAGATGGAACAGGATAAAAAGGATGGCAAAGAAGTAAAAGCTCCACCAATGTCATATGAAACACAAGTCGCTCTCAAAATTGTAGGGCTTTAAATAGCGCAGTCGATACATTAATTTGTATCGGCTGTACTTTCTTGTGGCTCGATTCCGTCCAACCTGTCCATGCTGTCCACCCATATTTTAAGTCTGTGAGAAAAAGATTCAAGAACACCATCAAGTTTTTGTTCAATCAAAAACAGCTCATGCACTTTAGAGACATAAGCTCTGAGAAGCTCTTTTCGAGAAATATTGTGAGTTTTAAAGTCTTGATGCATTTGAACTGAAAGCCAAATAGTAAAACTGTCTTGAACTGTGATGTCATAATTTTTGGAGTTGACCATTACAGTGAGAGTATTTGTTTTTTGCATTTGAATGAATCTCCTTTTCGTTTATAGGAGATTATAGGAGATGGTTTGTAAAAGCTTGTGGAAGTTATCTTACAAGTGAATTCTTTATATCGTCCTCTGTGGGGCGAATGTACCCTAAAGTTGTATTTATGTTTTTATGCCCAATGAAACTTTGGATGATACGAGGATTTACACTTCGAGAACCCATTTCAGTTATAAGCCCTTGTCGAAATGAGTGAGATGTGAAACCAGTTCCCAAGATTTGCTTCATATATTTATTTACGAGTTGAATTAAACTAATCTCATGAAAAGTCTTTTTTGGATTTCCCCATGATGTGATACAAAAGTTATCAAGTTCATTTTCAGCGTAAGTAAAATATTTCTTTATTTCTTTAATTGCACTCTCTGAAAAATATAAAACGCGTTCCATTTTAGTTTTATGAGATATTACAACTGTTTCACCATTTTGAATGATGTCATCTACATGGCTGTACTTAATCTGCGTAATTTCATTTACACGTAAACCAGAATAGTAAAGTAATGAAAATATTTTAAAAAAGCGTTTTTGATTGAACTCTTTAATATCTTCATCGCCTCTTGCATAAGCCATCAACTTTTTATACTCTTTCTCTGTTATGCTCTTTTTAATTCTCTGAATTTTCATTTTGTCTCCAATTACTATAATTTCTACTGATATAGAGGATTTTATAGTATCCAATCTGACATACTGATACCACATAGAGAGTAAAGCTCGCTATAGCTTCAATGATTAGGTTTTATTAGAATTTATAGTAATTGAATTGTATGGCTGTTATTTATTTCAAGGACTGAAGACAAAGAGAAAAGACACTATCGAAGCCATATTGTTCTGTATGGTATAAGTAATGTATTCTCATGTGGCAAGATTCTGACTTTGTGAGACTAGCATCAGTTTTATTTTAACAACTAAATAATTATTAAAAATACCAGTAAATAGTTTAATTATTACCGATTAATAAATTTTTCAGTATGTTACAATGTTGTTAGAAAAGGAGATATTTTATGAGCTTTGAAGAATTCACTTATGAATTTGGAACTTTGATTAAACAATCTAGAAACACTAGAGGCATGAGTCTACAAGCTCTGGCTTTAGAGACTGGGATTGTATATGACCAAATACAAAAAATTGAAAGTGCCAAACATGGAGGTGTTTTAATTAACACATATGTAAAGTTGCTTTCTGGTTTAAAAGTGAGTTTGTCGTTTACAAAAAATGATTCTATTAGAACTAAGTTAATACCTGTTTCAAATGAAGTTTTGATATTTATAGATGAAATATTTTTAGGACTTTCAAGTGATTCATCTTTACAGTTTTTAAATATGAATTATCCCTTGTTTATGAAGCATATTGGTGAGTTACTTATGCAAAAGAGAAAAGGTTTAAACTTGACTCAAAAGCAACTTGCAAAAAAAGCAAATATCTCTAACACAACACTTGTCCACATAGAAGGTGGAGAACATAGTTTTAGACTAGCTACTTTACATAAAATAGCTACAGTTCTAAACAATAGATAAAGGAAATAAACAATGGTATTTACCGCAAATACAAATGAGCAAGCTTATATAGATGTTTTAGAAAACTCTACTCATAATGAGTATGTGTTAATTAGAATGACTCCAACAATGTTGCAAAAGTCAATTATTGATGCTTCTGAACCACTAAGAATGCTATTAAAAGAGAATCTAGAGATAGATTATGTAACTATGGAACAAGGTTCTGAAAATGGATTAAAAGATGAAGTTGAGCTTTTAACTAATGGTGAATTTGTAACCAAAGAGGTTAGTTTTTATAGACCTAAAACAAAAAGTGGAGATCCACGATTTTGGATTTATTCTTTAAAGAAAGTTTTGGAAGCTTTTGACTTATTATTACTAACAGTATGGGATGGTAAATTATATGCTATCCCTCTTAAAGGAGATATTGAAGAGTTTAAACACACACTTAGCACGATCTTTAAAATTGATGCCGATAACTTACCTGAAGCAGTATTAGAACTTCAAGCAAAAACAAAAGAGCTATTTAATAGAGGATATATAAAAACAATGAGAGGTGGAGATACTGGAATTGGTTTTACTTTTGAATCGCTTTTGGGAATTGTAGCTAACTCTAGTAAAGAACCTGACTACAAAGGTGTCGAAATTAAATGTTCCAGACAAAACAACACGACTCTTCAAACACTTTTTGCTAAAACTCCAAATTATGCAAAGCTAAGCAATAAAAGAACATCACTTGTAAAAGATTATGGTTATTGGGACGACGAGAACAAAAGATACGCCCTCTACATTACAATAAACACTATTCAAGAAAACTCAAAAGGCTGGCAGCTAACTATTGATTCAGAAACACAAAAAATATATGTTACTAAAAATGGAGAACGAGTAGTTTATTATGATTATAAAACTTTAAGAGATGCTCTTGCTGCTAAACATAAGCAGACTGTTTTTATAAAAGCATTATCAGAAAATAGAAAAAGTAAAAATGATGTGAATGAAACATTTTTATATGAGTCTGCTCTTTATTGTGAGGATAGCTCTTTTATTAACTTTATGAGTTTGATGGAAATGGGGAATGTGAGTTTAGATTTTGCAATCCACCATGACCCAGAAACAGGTAAAACAAGAGACCATGGATTCTTGTGGAGAATAGGTAAGCAGCATATACCAACACTTTTCAAACGACAAGTCAAGTTATGTATTAAAGATACGGACTGTTAACTCTTATCTAATATTTTCTTTATATGCTCTGCTATAGCTTTTGCCATTAACGGAGGTACTGCATTACCTACTTGTGTATATTGTGGTACATCAATTCTTCTTCTAGCCCCACCTGTAGTCTCTTTAGACCTAAACTCAAAATAGTCTGGGAATGATTGAAATCTAGCTTGCTCTCTTACTGTCATAGTTCTTGGAACTATAGGGTGTATAACATCATCTGGAACACTAACAACTGTTGGTGATGGAGAATTTAGCTTAAGTGGTCTTTGTGAATGCTTCTTCGTTTCAAGACTGATTATTAAAGCTATGAGTTCTCCTTCCGTATTCGCTAATATTGTTCCATCTGGCGAAGTAGCTGGAAAAGTACATTTATTAATTTCTAAATCAATTTGGTCATAAAAAACTTTATCTTTTGTTGCTGAGTATTTGGCTGCTAGATTGAAAACTTTTGTAGTAATGCCGTTAAGTGCAAAATACTGATATAGTCTAAATCTTAATTGTGTCTTTTCTGAATGCTGTCTTAGATTATTGTTTTCACAATGTGCATTATTTCCTTTAATAGTCTTTTTAAAACCGCTTTTGCTATTGAGTTTATCGAGGTATCTGGAATTATCTTCTGGTTCGGCAAAGAAGTCTCCAATAGCATCTTTTACTGATAGTATATCTTTCTCTTTAATGGTTGGAATAGGACAAAGGGGAGAACCTTCGTTGCCTTTAAAATAATCACTAGAATTCCAAATGTCGTCTGTGGCAAATAAATTCTGCTTATCTGCAATATCTTTTCTGATAGCTAATAGTAAAACTCTTGGTCTATATTGTGGGACACCATAATGCATCGCATTTAATTGGAGTTCTTGCACAACATATTGAGTTGATTCTTTATCTTCTCCAAAACCTGTTTCCAAAAGATTTTTAATTTTTGTAAATGGAGCATCTTCATCGTGCTTGGAGAAGCGACTTCTCATTCCAAGAACATTTTCCATTAGTACAGCTTTAGGTTTGAAAATTTCTACATATTCTAAAAATTGCCATGGTAATTCATTTCTGTGGTCTTTTGGATTTCGTTTCCCAGCCAATGAAAACCCTTGACATGGTGGACCACCAACAATTAAATCTATCTCTCCAAGGTTTTCTTTTGTGGCTTTTAATAGTTCAGGTTTTTCTAGCAGAGAGATAGTTTCACCAATGTATAAACCAGCTTTTAATTTATCTTCTGCAGATTTAAGAAGGTATTTATTCCACTCATCTGGAGCTTTAATATTTTTTATAAGATTGTGATAAAAAGTTTCACCAGCCATAGGAGACTTCTCTACAGCAAACCCAAGTTCAAAACCAGCTGTTTCAAACCCTAGTGAAAGTCCACCACAACCAGCAAATAAATCTATATATTTTTTTTTCATAATGGAATTATATCTGTAATGATTTTAAAAGTCCAGGTATATTGCAATTTGCTATTTTTATATGCTATTTATGTAGATGTTACTTCATTTATTAAATAATTTGCTATCATTGTATTAATTAAAATTAACATAAGAAGTGTAAAAATGAACTCTCGAGATATAGAAGAAAAATTTAATTATTCACAAAGTTCGCTGGTATTACAACAATCGGACTTATCATTACAGTCTATTGCTGATATGGTAAAAAATGAAGCAATTGATGTATCACCAAAATATCAACGAAGAGAAAGATGGACTACAAATAAAGAATCAAGTCTAATAGAATCCTTTTTACTTAATATTCCTGTTCCGCCTATTTACTTAGCAGAAGCAGAGTATGGAAAATATTCTGTAATTGACGGCAAGCAAAGAGTGACTGCAATTTATAGGTTTTTATATGAAAATTTAAAACTTCAAAACTTGGATAAGTTTACTGAACTCGAGGGATACACTTTTAATGATTTACCCGCTGCACTTTCTAATGCTTTAAAAATCAGACCTTACTTGAGAGTTGTAACAATGCTAAGACAATCTAATTCTGAACTAAAACACGAAGTTTTCTTGAGACTAAATAAAGCCGGTGTTGCTTTAAATGCACAAGAAATAAGGAATGTTGCATTCAGTGGAAAATTTAACGATATGTTACTTATGCTCTCAGAGATTGGATATTTCAAAGAACAATTAAATAGTGATGAAACGACAAAAATGTATAAAGAAATGACAGATGTTCAATATGTATTACGCTTTTTTACGCTTCTTAATAGTTGGAGTAATTTTCCCGGAAATATGGATATAGCGATGGATACATTTATGGCAACAAAATTAAAAAGTAATGATTTGAGTATTGAAGATGAAGAGCATAAATTTAAAAGTTCATTAGAATTTTGTGAAACTATCTGGGGGGATAAAGGTTTTAAAAAACCAGATGGAACGAGTCGAGTTCTTCAAGGTTATTATGATATTCAAATGGTTTGTTCAGCTATGTTAACCAATGAAGAAAGAATTAATGCATTAAGCAAAGCCGAACATGTAAAACAAGCTCTGATATCTAAATTAGAAACAGATGAAAAATTTTCTAAATCTTTAATTGAATTTACGTCAAATAGTAAAAGTGTATATTATAGAATTGATGAGTTCTATAAGATATTAAGAGACATATAAGTGTCTGCTAAACAGGAGTTGTTTGATAGACTTCAGTATCTAGATTTAACAATTAAAGAGCCTTATTTAGTTGACAATGGAGTTGGAATTAACAATCACAATGGTATTGCTAATTTATTAAGAAAAGGTCTTGGGATTGTTGCTTTTAATATTTTGGAAGATTATATAAAAAAAAGAACTTCAGAAGCTTTAGTTACTTTATCTAGTTCAAATGTTCAATTTACAAGTTTGCCAGAATCATTGCAAAATGCATCAATAAGAGGTGCTTTAAATTCATTAAACTCTAAAGCTAATATGCTCAAAAAGAATGGTGGTAATTGGCAAGCTTTAATTCAAGATGAAGCTTTAAAAATACATTCTACAAAAAATCCAACATTTCAGTTGTCTGATTTTTCATTAGTGTCATCAGGTTCAAATGTCACTGATACAGAAATTGCAGATGTTATAAGAGCATTTGGTATTACCGGGGGTTGGAATAAACTAGGAGAAGTGTCTACTAAGATAGGGAGTGGTATACCAATCTTAATTCAGGTATTTAAAAATGCTACATCAAGACGACATAGTGCTGCTCATGATGCAACTTTTCAATATAATTATGGATGGTTAGAAGAAATTAAAAATGATATCATTTCTATATCTTCTGCATTTGATATTTTACTGATTGCTAGAAATAGACAAATTAATGCTAACTATAGTATCCCAATCGATAATCATACTATTGAAAATGCTCTTAACTTTCGTTTTTTAGAAACTGTTTCTGGTACTACTAGATATAGAGAAACAACTGTAATATCAGGGAAAGCAAGAAAAATATGGGATAGTTTAGATGCAGCTCTCATTTTTTTAAAACCAAGACTGCTTGCAAAAGATGAATTTTTAATTATTCTAAATGAGCAAAAGCGAATTATTGACTGGCACTCATAAACAATAAAACGGCTGCCAATAAGCTGTCGAAACCATTCTAAACAAAAACCTAAAACACTCTAAACACCTTAGAAACAAACAGTTTTAAAAGATACTAGGCAGCTATACCTTTGTGAATGTAAGCCTCAGGCTGATAATAATCATAATATGATACAAAATATTCTACATGTGCATTTGGGAAGAAACCTCTAAACTCACTATACAGCTGAGCCGCTAAAGTTTTGTTATGAGTCATAATAATAGTAGGCATCTTAACATTCTCTATAACCTTAGCCATAGTGTACGTTTTACCGCTACCTGTTACACCTTCAAGTGTTTGGTAACGATTACCTTTTAGAATAGAACCACTTAACTCTTTTATAGCAGTAGGTTGATCACCTGCTGGTTCATAAGGAGTATTTGCTTTAAAATTTATTGAGTTTTTCATTGGTGAAATTATAGCATTTAGTTGTGAATGGTTTGGATTTGAGGTGATTTTATTGCATATGGCTGCTATCAGGCTGCCGAGAAATTTAAGGATTTATGCTACTTAGTTACCAAAAGATATCATATTTATGTCCCTTATCATAAATTTTTAATATATACTTAAAAAAAATGATTAACTTTTAATCATTTTTTTTAAAACTTGAATAAAAATAGATTTTTGTGGCTATAATTCTGTTTCAAATTTTAATGAGTGAGGAAAAGCTTGTATATTAGCATTAGTAAAAAACCTTCAAAAGAAGAAATAGCAGCGTTTAACATGAAAGTTATTGAAGAAGACACAATAGTAGACTATAAGATTGAACTTGCCTCTCTTGATCAGGCAGTAAAAAAGCAGTTTTGTGAATCCTATGGTTTAGCACAAAAAAAAACTGAGAGTGTCATTAACATTACACTTAGTTATAATCATGAAGTTTAATTGTCTTTGTAAACTGTCATAATCTCTAATTGTAGACGAAGGACCAAAAATTATCAGTATAACGCAAGTTGTATCCATATTTTAAGAAATTTTGGTATCAAGATAATGTCGAAATTAGCTCCGATTCTATAACCTTAGCCATAGTGTACGTTTTACCGCTACCTGTAACACCTTCTAGGGTTTGATAACGATTACCTTTTAGTATAGAGTCAGTTAATTCTTTAATAGCAGTAGGCTGGTCACCTGCTGGCTCATATGGAGTATTTGCTTTAAAATTGATTGAGTTTTTCATTGATAAGATTATAGCATTTAGTTGTGAATGGTTTGGATTTGAGGTGATTTTATTGCATATGGCTGCTATCAGGCTGCCGAAATATTATTTATTACTGAGTTCTTATAGGCTACTTTAAACACCATACATTACGGTATTTAAAGTTGTGTTTGTAATAACAAGAAAGTAATATATTTAGTTATTAGCAGATACAGTTGCTTTCTCATAATTATTGATAAGCTCTAAGTTATAAGTTGTAACCCATTTATGAAGAGATATTGCATCTAGTACCCACCAGACAAGCATCGCTAGTAAACCAATATAACCAACAACAATGATCATAGTAAGAAAGCTTAAAATACTAATAATAAGCATAGTGGCACCATTACTTTTACCCATATAAAAACGATGCGCTCCAAAAAGTCCAAGAAACCACCACATTATATATGCTATAACAGCACTCTTTTTCTTTTCCTCTAGTCTCATTTGTTCTATATTTACGCTCATGTTTTCATCCTTATATAATAAACTTTAACCATTATTATTACTTTCTATATATAAGTCAAGTTTAATATGAAAACATATTAAAAATAATTATAATTGTTACAAAAAGAGACTTAATTATGATAAATCCATAAGGTTTATTCCAAATGATTTATATCGTTGGGTTTTGGAAAACACAGTACTAAAACTTTATACCAAGTATATAATGAAGACTTACAGTATTTTAACTGGTTGTTTGAGGAAGGAGGTTTGCAGTTTGGACATAAGAAAACTTCACCAAATATTGAATATACCACAGAAGATACATATTGATTCTAATAAATGCCTTCTACAGCAGATACCTTATTCGCCTCACTTAGCTTCATATAGCGAAGGGTCATGGAGACACTTCTATGATTCATAAGCTTCTGTATCTCAAATAATGGCACTTGATTTATCGCTAAGTGAGAAGCAAAAGTGTGGCGAAGCGTGTGGTTGCAAACTCTAAACTTATAATCATCATCTGCTAACCCTTGATTAAACATATCGTTATAAATTGGTCTCATATGATAAGCAACAATACGATGTGTTAATTTTCTCTCTCGATTATAAAAAATAAAATCATTAAACCTAAAACTATCTATAAAGATAAAATTCTCCGAGTTGAAAATCTTAGAGTTCATATATGCGGTATACCAGCTTTTATTCTTAGTATCGAAGATTTGTACTGTTTGAGTCTTTAAATCGATATTTGAGTGCGCATGACGTTCAAACGGGCCACCAATCGCGGAGACATCCGGCCACCCTCTAAGAGGATATTTTCTGTAGCATCATTTTAGCATAAAGTGGCCGGATGTTGATTTTCAATACTCTACATTTTCGGCTAATGAGTTGATTTTTCTCATAGATGGTCCACTAAGTTGTATCCTATGCGATGAGTGAACAATCCTATCTAAAATTGCATCTGCAACTGTATTGTTATTGAGATAATTATACCACTCACTCACAGGAAGTTGAGACGTGATGATAGTTGAGTTTATGGATGTTCTATCTTCAATAATTTCAAATAAATTTGTTGCATCATTATCTGCCATTGGTATAACGCCGAAATCATCAAGTACCAGCAATTGAAATCGTGAATACTTTTTTAGAACATTGATATATGTTCCATCAATTCGAGCAAGTCGTATCTCTTCAAGTAGTGATGGCATCCGCACGTAAGAGACCTTGTATGAATAATGAATCGCATGATTGGCATAGGCTTGAGCTAAATAACTCTTGCCTGTACCAGTTTTTCCAGTGATAATAATATTTTGTTTTGCAGTAATGAAATTAAGTTGAGCAAGAGATTGGATTTGTGCTTTATCCAAATGCCTTTTTGGATTATACTCTATAGCATCAAGTGCTGCTTGTTTGTCTTTAATCTTAGAAAGTCTGTGATTCATTGTAATTTTTTTATTTTTTAAAAAGAGGTCTTGCGCGTCAAGGAGTTGGTATAGCCTTTCTTCGAAACTCATTTTTGTATAGTTGATATCCTCACACTGTCTCTCATAAGATTCTTTTAACCCTTTATAGCCTAAATCTTCTATCTTCTCTTGTAGTTGTGAATGTGTCATTTTTTAAATCCTTGTTTTTTATTTGTACTCATCAGCACCACGAAGGTTTTCGTGTGTATTGAAAAGTGTAGGTATCATATAGTCTCTATTATTTGAACTTTTTTGTAAGTAGAGTCTTTTGTCCAGCACTGAACGAATTGACTTGACTCTTGTAAGCTTATGCTCTATTGCATACATTAAGGCTAATTCAAACTCTGTATTTCCATACTCTTTTGCCATTTTTAGAACAGACATAATCTTTCTAAACGCTTGTTCTTTATACCCCACAGATTCAAAGCAATCTTCTATAAACACAGAGCTGTACTCTCCAATACTTTTTGCCCAAGAACGTAAGCGTTCTGGATTCCATTTGTTATGGATATATTCATGATCTGGGGAACGATGCTCATTGAGGGTAGAGAATGTACCGACTGTTCTTAATCTTGGATGTGTTGCAATAATTTCATTGCTGTAGTATATTCGCACATGATGTGTGGAATATCGAACTTCAACCTCTTTTTGCATATATTGAAATGGCACTGAGTAGTTGCACTTTTCTAACGTAATGTGATAATCAATGCCTACTTTGGCTCGTTTGTATTGCTCATAGATATAGCGATTCGCAGGGAGTGCTTGGAGCTCATCTTTCTCAAGTTCTTCAAAGAGTTGTGTACGGCTCTTATTGATATGTTTCATCACTTTATTGTTGTATCTATCCATAAGAGAAGCTATAGCATCATTAAGCTCATCTACACTAAAAAACTTTGTATGACGAAAGCAGGCTAAAATATATCGTTGTATCCCTTGAACTCCTTGTTCAGCTTTGGACTTATCTTTAGGTTTATAAGGACGCGCTGGTTCTACTCTCATAGAGTAATGCCTTGCTAATGCTGCGTAACTTTCATTGATAACTATTCCATTTTTATTGTTGGAGATGACAGCACTTTTAAGATTATCTGGGACTACGATCTGCGGCACTCCACCAAAGAATAGGTAAGCTAAAGTATGTGAAAGTATAAAGTCTTCTTGTTTTTGGCTAGGTGTTGCGTGTACAAATGTGTAACCACTAGCACTAAGTACTGCAACAAATATTTGTGCACTATCTATTTCACCAGTTTTTTGGTTATAAATAGGGATAGTAACACCACTATAATCTACAAACACCTTCTCTCCTGCTATATGTATTTGACGCATTGATGGATTGAGTCTTTGTTTATAACGTCTGTAGTAAACCCGAAACTGTGTGTATGCATACGCTTGTTCACTATATGTTGCTTTATACTCTTCCCATAGAAGCATCAGTGTAACTTTTGTTTTTTTCTTACGCTTCATCTCTTGATGAACGCTATTGTAGTCTGGCATTATTTTAGAAGGATTTGGAGTAATAGTTG
This sequence comes from Candidatus Sulfurimonas baltica, assembly GCF_015265455.1. Classification (NCBI taxonomy): domain Bacteria; kingdom Pseudomonadati; phylum Campylobacterota; class Epsilonproteobacteria; order Campylobacterales; family Sulfurimonadaceae; genus Sulfurimonas; species Candidatus Sulfurimonas baltica. Next base: position 403,492 of record NZ_CP054492.1, read on the forward strand.
TGGATGTTATACCAAATAGTTTTTGATTGAGTGTTTCATCATTGATGTTTGTAAGCATTTCATACGTAACAATATCACTTTCATTACATCGCTTGATATACTCTTGTACTGTTGTTCTAGCTACACCTGTAGCCCCTTGAATTTTTCGAGCAGAGAGGTTTGCAAGCAAATACAATCTCAATACTTCTCTTATCTGTTTCATATCTATTTTCCTCATTGCAACACCTTTGTAAATTTTACAAAGAGTGTAGGTAAATTTAGAAAATATCTCTTAGAGTATTCAGCTAATTCTTAACTGAATATAAAATCGCGGACTCAGGCACAAAGTGGCCAGATAAGCTCCGTCATCACTGGCCGGATGTCAAGCGACATGGGTGGCCGGATAAAAACGCGATGGGTGGCCAGTTTGGTGCGTTTTTTGCAGCTTACACAGGATATTATGTAGAAATAATACCTAAGAAGCCAAAACAGTTTAATGTACTATTTACCCCACCAGACAATACAACTGGAAGTAATAGACCCTATAGAGAAGATATTAGAAAAATAGATGGTAAAAGCTTTTATGAATTACTTACAAATGATAAGAATGCTATATATGATATGTATGAGAAAATTTCTAATCTTTTAGCTAAAAATTTAAAAATGCAGTCTAGTGAGCAATTTATTGATTTGCTAAACAGAGCTTATGGTCAAAAAAAATAATACAAACAGGTAAATTATGATTTCAAATACTCTAATCAAAAGTAGACTTAATTAAAAAAAGGAGAAAACTGATGGAATCATTTAAACCATTTTAAACTATTATATGATATCATTTTATAACTTATACTTATAGGATTATTTATATTATCGTTATCAAAAAAAATAAATGCAACAGTTGATGGACAGCAACATACTTACCTAGGCTTTGGCCTCATGATGGTAGGATTAATTTTATTAACTATTCCTGTTGAACATTTTATAAATTCAACCTATTATAAGGTTTCATTGAGCAGTGTAGGAATAAATATGGTAGCCTACTTTTCCTCAATATTATTTATGTACTTCACGTTACTTTGGACAGAAAATGATGTAATTAAACTAACCCCTATTCATACAACTTTTATACTAGCACCAATTTTTATATTAGAAATAACTATGATCTTATTTTTATACTACTCAATTGCACAAGGATTGTCAAGTTTTGGTATTGTTAAACTCCCCACTCTTACTAAAGACTCGATAGATAAAAATATATGGATGTATAATTTTATAATGGCAATATATTTTGTTTATCGAGTACTCATATATAAAGTAGATTACAAGGAGTTGCTTACTCTTCGTAATCTATCTCTAATTTCAATCACAGTAGCTTTTCTTACAGTTCTGGAAACAAAAATGACAAATTCTCCTTACAATATTTTTGAGACTCTTATATTAAAATATGGAGAAAGTAATTTCATCTATGTTTTAGAATTTATTGGGATTTTACTTTTATATATGATATTCTTTAAAGTAACGAGTAGAAAGTAAATTTTGTATTTTAAAAATATAATTGTGCCTTTAGTTTTTAACATTAGCTATATTACTTATGGTAACACGTGTATAATCTTCTAAATTTTGTGTTATTAGTTAGTCATAGAATAAAGATAATAGTGTTACTCTGGAATGTCCCCTATAAACTAGACATATATTTAGCAAACACAGCTGCCGATTAGCTGCCGAAACAATCCAAGAAGAAATCATAAAACACTCTAAACACCTTAGAAACAAAGATTTCTAAGCGTGCCTATGCTGCTAAGTTAGAGTGCATGTAAGCCTCAGGTTGATTTTCGTTATGCTTCATATTTAACTTCATTCTGTTTTAATATGATTATATTACTAAAACAGAATAAAATTACCTGTATTGTGAGTTATTAAAAGGTAATAAAATAGTTCATTTTAATGTTCGTTAAGTTCGAATAAATTAAATATTACTAGTTAATCTTGACAAGTATGAAATTTGAAGTTTTCTTCTAACCATGGATTTTCTCCATAGTTCTTAAATTAAGCTCAATATTGTACTCCAAATATTTGACTTAGACTGTAAAATTTAATACTTTAGTTGTACTAGTAATATATCTAAATTATCAAATTTTTGATTTGTATCACTCATTAGTGCTCTGAGCATTTCTTTATCATTTTTCTTTTTGTCAATATAATAAACAACCATAGTAATTGATAAACCAGTAATAGCACCAACAAACACAGCAGTGATAACATCAGCAAAAGGTTCTAAAAAAGCAGTTCCTCTTATCAACTTATCTATATATTCTTCAGCCATTACACCTAAACTAACAATTAATCCACTGGCAATTAATTTTTTCGCCTCATGCATAGCATCTTCATAGCTCATGTTTTCAGGTGGAAATGTAAGTAACTTAACAGCCCTAAATAATGAGAACATTCCTTCCCTTATAATTCTAATAACTCTTTTTCCAGTTGTTACAAACATATTAATAACAGTAGTTGCTAAATTTGATATAAATCCTGAGATAAAACCATCTTTAAAAGCTATAGCTGCCTCTTTCCATTTAGCACTTACTCTAGTCGCTATTTTTTTTAACCTATCTTTTAATACAACAAAAAATCTATCATCATCAAAGCCATGAGTAAAACCATTTTTGTATATATCTAAAATCTCATCAAATACAGCAGTAAAGAACTCAGTTATGATGAGACCTAACGCCTGCTGTATTCCCATTTTAGCACCTTCTTTTCCTCCTGCTAATACAGTATCTTTAGCAAATTTACCACTAGTATAATATTTCTCATTTATTTCTTTATCATATTCTTTTCTAGCTTTATCATCTAATTCTTTTACTTTTTCCTCATCAACTTCTGTTACTCTTTTTAATCTAGCTAGCCCCTTTTCTTCTTCAGGAGTTAAGTCTTGTTTTGCTTCTAGGTTATTTATTTTTTCTTTATTTATTTGTACTCTATTTAAAAAATCTGTAGCAGAGTCTTCTTGTTTTGAACCATTAACACTTTGTGATGTTGCTGTAAAATTACTATCTTTATTAGCTAATTCACTACCATCTAAACCAGCTAATACTCTACCATCATCATCATGGACTTCTTTTGCAGCAATTACATGTTCTACTTGATCATTTGTATCTTTATCAAATAAATTTCCGGTATAACCATCAACAAGTTTTCCTTCTTCCTTAAGTTGTGTATTTTTTTGTCTTTCATCAGCATAATTTGAATTATTGTCATGATAATCTTTAGAAATATAATCTCCTTTATCATCATAATTTAGTTTTGCCTCATCTGTTGCATATACACCATTTTTATATTCTATTCCATCAGAATCTATAAAGTCCTTATTACGTACATTATGAATTGTATCAACATTTCCACCAGCCTTATCATATGCTGCGACAACTTTACCTAGCCCAAATGGAGTTACAATAGAATTTATAACTTCTTTTTTACAATCGTTTATAAGCTGATTAAACCTTTCATCATTAAAGTCTTTTTTAAATTTAACTAAAAAATCTTCTGCTTCATCTTTTGAAACATTAAAATCATATTTAAAATCATAATGCTCATCAAAACTTGCATATACTTCTGCAATCGAAGTATTATTTAGATTACCTTTAATTAAAACTTTTTGTTTTAAATTTTTTCTTCTATTGTGTCTATCCACTCTTGACATAGGAACACCTTTTTTATTATTTAAATAAATTAAGCAGCTAAATTATTTTGTATTTCTTGTAAAAACTTTTTGCTTATATCATCTTTTTCTTCTACATAGTTATCAGCATCTAACTCAACAATGGCATCAAAACCTAGTAAAAACTTCTCTTCTTTTGGATGGATACCATCAACTTCCATAGTAATTAAAATTAAATCTCTAATACTATTATAATTTTTAGGATTGACTTTTTTTAGATATTCATATGATTCAGCAAAACTAGGTGGGTTATCCCTCAAAGTACGAATAGCATTTTTGACATGTTCTGGATATGATGAGCTTGCAATACCACCTACAAACTCATCAATTTCTGCTAACTCTGCTTCGGATACATGTCCATCAGCATTCGCTACAGCCATTCCTATTGCTGTTGAAGCAATTATATAATTAAAGTATTCCTTATCTCCCTGAAATTCAATAATAGCTTCTTTAATAGCTTTTTCATATTTTTCTGCTTTCCTATTTGAGGCAGTTTCTTTCTCTTCTTTTTCTTTTTCTTCTTTACGTGATAAAATAGCACCTGCAGTAGCACCAACAGCTGCTGCACCAGCTGCAGCTACCCCGGCTCCAGCTAAAGAAGCACCTAATGTCACTGCACCTAAAATTGAACCACCACCTGTAAATGGTGCCGCAGCAACAGCACCTATTCCTAACGCTGCTAAACCTAAAATTTTACCAAAACCCATATCATTCTCCTGTATAAATATAATATTCATTATAGTAACATTTTTCTTTTTGTGACCTACTTCATATAATTTTCTAAGAATTTCTTATTTTATTGTAACCTAATGTAAAACTATCTTCATCACATAATATTTGATTATAATGTTTCATAGCCATAGAAAACCTTTTATAGCTATCTTCTGCATTTTTGCTTATAGTTTTTTCTGAGCCAAATGTTAGATAAATATTGTAGCCTTGGGCGGCTCTTTTACCAATCACAAAGCCTCTTCTGTATTGTCTATATATTTGAAGCCTTATTTTGAAGATTTGGTAAATATTTACATCAATCCTGCTCTTTTTTCAATGTCCAAAACTTTTTTATAATGTTTATATTTCTTTATAGAGCCTACAAAAATATTGCACATAACTAAGCTGCAACTAAATCTACATGTATAGTATCTTTTTGTGTCGCTTGTCCCATCGCTTTTACTAGAAGTGATAGTATTTCAACTTGATTAATACTTTGCCATTGGTCAAATAGTTTTAAATGTCTCTAAGGATGAAATTATTATGATTCAGAACAGACTTAACCATAGACCTAGAAAAGTACTTGGATATAAAACTCCATATGAAGTATTTTTTAGTGAAATGAGTAGAAAGCTAGCTAGTTAATTTAGGTGGAAATTGCACTTGATATTAGAATTGGCGATTCTAATTCATCAGTTATCTGCTCATCACTAAAACTTCTGCTTCTCAAGTTTCAAATCAGTTGTTATGTCATTGTTTTCAATGTTATGTTTTTGTAAAAACTCTTGATATTCTCGCATTGATGTTTTATAGATATTTTTTTTGAACTTATGAAACTCTTTTGATTTTATTGAATTTTTCACTGTTCCACTATCAGCTTTTTCAAATGTAGATGACTCATTATCCCAAGGACAACCTTCTTCATCGCATATCTCTTTTATGGCATAACTAACGACTGCTAATGTAACTTCACCTATTATTAATGGTATCATGTCTTTCTCCTCTTTTTGTTGTAGAGAAAGTATATGATTAGTAAGCGAAAGATTAGTTCGTTTTATGCGTCTAGATATTATTTATAAAATAAAGTTGATTTAAAATTTGAAGTAAGAGAAGTTTGTAGCAATTAAAGAACTTGGACTATCAAGTTCTTTAATTGTTTTATATTTTACCTAAAAACTTTAAAAGATTACATTGAAACATACACTTTTAGTTCATCTAATAGTTTTTCTTGTAAATATTCTGGTTCTATAATTTTTATGTGTGGCATCCAATACCTTACTATTTTTAAAATCTCATCATCATAGGATACTTTTGTTTGCAGTACAAGTTTTTCTTTTGTATTTTTCAGAACAGTTTGATTTGGAAGAAGTTATCTTCTTAAAAAATATTCAGACACATCTACATCTATTTCTAAAATAACATTGATACTATCTTGCGAAAACCAATTTGCTTGATTTTTATTTATTATCTCTAAAAACTCTCTATTTGCTTGAAACTTATTTTCTGTTTTTTGTTCGGCACTGTATGTTTGACCCTTTTTTCGACTCATGATTTATCTCCATATTTCGTATTATTTTAACTTTTTTGAAAATAAACCTTGTTGAATTGGTGTCTTAAATATTCAGGCCATTATATATCAATGAAACAAGCGGATGATTTAATAACGGTAAGCCCATATATGGATGAAAAATTAGCTTCAGGTTGGATAAGTAATGCAAAAGTTTTAAGAAGTAATAAAACTACCAATATTACTTCTTTATGCTATTTGGGTGAAGGTTCACTGTTTAATGTACTCCAATCTATTGGTATACCATTAGTGATAGAAAATGGAGATGCACGAAGTTCTGAGTTTAATAGTATTAAACAATCATTATTTCTATATCCTGTAATGTCAACTTTTTTAAATACTCTTCTCAATGAAGAGAATAAAGCAGCATGTAAACTCTGTGCGTATTGTGCTAATAATACTGATATTATGAATTATGATACTTTATGTGATGCCTTTCCATGGAATAAGAAAGTTAACGAAAAAAAAATGTGTCCCTTTTTAGATATAAAAAGGATGTGGGGGTTTGAAAATAAAATTCTTAACAGGTGATGATAAGTAACATCAATTAAAATAATTTTAACTAAACAGCTGTCAATAAGCTGCCGAAACCATCCCACTCAAAAACCTAAAACACTCTAGACACCTTAGAAACAAACAGTTTTAAGAGTAATTATGCTACTAAGTTAGAGTGCATGTAAGCTTCTGGCTGGTTTTTATCACAAATATACTATATGATTATCTATCTTGCCATTTAAAAATGTCTAATACTTTAATTTCTTCATCTTCAACTTTATAAATGATGGTGTAACCTTTAAAAATCAAATCTCTATATTTTTTATCTTCAAAATAGATAGATGGTCTGCACATAAAGGGAGATTTTGAGAGTAGTTTTATCTTGTCTTTTAAATCTTTGTTAAATTTTTTAGAAGCTGATTTTTTGTCTTTTGCAATAGTTGTTAATATTTTAAATAACGGGTCAGAGAAACTTATCTCGATTATAATTTTCAAATTATAAAGCTTCTATTTTCTTATCCATATCTGAGAAAAATGTATCAGCTGAAATATAGTTACCATTAGACTCTGCATCAAAAACTCTTTTTTGAACTTCTTCGATAGATGATACAATATAATCTTCTTGTTTTGTGTCTTCAACTAAGCTAAGTTCATTAGTCTGAAATTGATTAATAAAAGATAAAACTTGAGAGTATATAGTTTCATTGACTTGTAGTTTCATAGTATGCATAACATTACCTTTTATAAATAAATTTTACTAGATTATTATAGCAAAATACATTTGTATATTTTTGAAATAATTTTATTAGCTTGAAACTTGGCTGCCAAAAAGCTGCCAAAACCATCTCACTTAAAAATCTAATACACTTTAAACACCGTAAAAACAAACAGTTCTAAGGGATATTAAGCTACTAGCCCTCTGTGCATGTAAGCTTCTGGCTGGTTTTTATCACAAATATACTATATGATTATCTATCTTGCCATTTAAAAATGTCTAATACTTTAATTTCTTCATCTTCAACTTTATAAATGATGGTGTAACCTTTAAAAATCAAATCTCTATATTTTTTATCTTCAAAATAGATAGATGGTCTGCACATAAAGGGAGATTTTGAGAGTAGTTTTATCTTGTCTTTTAAATCTTTGTTAAATTTTTTAGAAGCTGATTTTTTGTCTTTTGCAATAGTTGTTAATATTTTAAATAACGGGTCAGAGAAACTTATCTCGATTATAATTTTCAAATTATAAAGCTTCTATTTTCTTATCCATATCTGAGAAAAATGTATCAGCTGAAATATAGTTACCATTAGACTCTGCATCAAAAACTCTTTTTTGAACTTCTTCGATAGATGATACAATATAATCTTCTTGTTTTGTGTCTTCAACTAAGCTAAGTTCATTAGTCTGAAATTGATTAATAAAAGATAAAACTTGAGAGTATATAGTTTCATTGACTTGTAGTTTCATAGTATGCATAACATTACCTTTTATAAATAAATTTTACTAGATTATTATAGCAAAATACATTTGTATATTTTTGAAATAATTTTATTAGCTTGAAACTTGGCTGCCAAAAAGCTGCCAAAACCATCTCACTTAAAAATCTAATACACTTTAAACACCGTAAAAACAAACAGTTCTAAGGGATATTAAGCTACTAGCCCTCTGTGCATGTAAGCCTCAGGCTGATAATAATCATAGTAAGACACAAAATACTCAACATGTGCATCAGGAAAGAAACCTCTAAACTCACTATACAGCTGAGCAGCTAAAGTTTTGTTATGAGTCATAATAATAGTAGGCATCTTAACATTCTCTATAACCTTAGCCATAGTGTACGTTTTACCGCTACCTGTTACACCTTCAAGTGTTTGGTAACGATTACCTTTTAGAATAGAACCACTTAACTCTTTTATAGCAGTAGGTTGATCACCTGCTGGTTCATAAGGAGTATTTGCTTTAAAATTTATTGAGTTTTTCATTGGTGAAATTATAGCATTTAGTTGTGAATGGTTTGGATTTGAGGTGATTTTATTGCATATGGCTGCTATTGTCAAGAGCGGAGTTAAATTCGGCAGTTTTTCGTAAGAAATATTACGAATTGTAACCTTAAGCGACGATGGTTTAATTTATCCCTTTGATTGATTTTTTGGCTTTAAACTTATACAAGTCTGAATCTACCATTCCCTCCTCTTTTTTTTCTTTCAATCGATATGAATCTCCAAGTATATTTATAATATGAGAGTGGTGTAAAAGTCTGTCTAAAATAGCTGTAGTAACAACTTTATCATTTGCAAATATTCCACTCCATTGGCTAAACACAAGATTTGAAGTGACAATTGTTGCTCCTCTTTCATAGCGTTTGGATATTACTTGAAAAAAGTGATGGGCATCTTCTTTGCTCATTGGAAAGTAGCCTATTTCATCTATTACAAGCAGAGATGGTGTCATGATAGACTGACGGATAAAAGAGTCATAGCGTTTCTCTTTTTTGGCATTGCTCATCTGCATAATAAGGTCAGAGATTGTTATAAATCTGGCTTTGATGCGTTTTTGAACAGCTTGATAAGCAAGTGCTATTGCTAAGTGAGTTTTACCAACTCCAGACTGGCCAAGTAATATAATGTTCTCTTTGCGTTTGATGAACTCAAGAGTGGAGAGTTCTTCTATCTGTCTACGATTAACTCCGACAGTGAAATCAAAGTCAAACTGCTCAAGTGTTTTTATAGTTGGAAATCCTGCCATTTTTGTGAGCGTTGCACGCGAACGAGTAGCTCTGCTGTCTGCTTCGAGTTTTAGCACTTCATAAAGATATTCACTATATTTCCAACCTTCTTTTGCTGCACGGTTTCCAAGCTCATGATGAAACTCGTTAAACATTGGCAGTTGCAACTCTTTACACAAATATTCTATCTTCTCATTTAGTTCCATAAAGCACCTCCAACTGCATAAGCAGGAATAAGCATATAAGCCATAACAGGGATAAACTCATCATAGCTTTGTAAATCACGATTTGGAATATGAATGGTAATTCTATTGGATGTTTGGCTATTTTTTGATACACTTTGTGCTGTAGCTTTTATTGGGTGGATACCGTGATAAGGCTTCGGTAGAGGTAGCAAATGCAATTGCTCTTCTGCCAACATATCAAATGGCTTATGCATAGTTGTTTGATGTATTCTAGAGTTAGCTGTGAAATCCAGCCAATCCATAACTTCCGCATTTGCATTCTCCAAGGTCATTTTATAACCCATCATAGAGAGTCTAGTTTTAAACATGTTGTGAAAACTGTATCTCAAATAGTGATTAAATCTCTCAACCTTGCCCTTAGTTTGAGCACGATATGGCTTACAAACTTTAAGTTGCATTCCGCAATGTTTCTCTGCAAAGTCTCGAAACTGCTCATTAAATTTATGCTTACCAAATCCATAAGCATTTCTTTTAATAATTACTGTCTTCATGTTGTCATATAGACCTTCTTGTGGAACTCCACCGAAGTAACTAAATGCGTTCATATGACATTTTATTAGGGTTTCTACTTTTTCATCAGATACATACTCAACATATGACGCTCGAGAATAGCCCATTGTTGCCACAAATGCAGACAAGCCTTCTTTTGGAAATTCTACCCAGTCAACTTGCATCTGTTTACCAGGGTCTGTCTCAAACCTAACTAGCGGTTCTTCATCTTTTACTTTTTGGCGGAGCTCATGACGAAGCACAACATCATTCATCCAGCGAAGTGAACCTCTATAGCCTAATTTCTGAATCTCTTGATAAATTGACGATGAAGGAATAGAAACACCTAGTTTATGTGCCTCTTCTAGCATTCTGGCAATATTTGGAAGGTATGGATCAACTGTTGTTTCAACTGCATCTCGTTTAATGACTGGAACATAGCCTTCAGGCATCTTTGCATATTTAGCAACTGTATCTCTGTTAATGCCTAGTTTACGAGCTATGGCACTTTTACTAAGTCCATCTTTGAGCATTTTATGAATCATTTTTACTTCACCTTTTTTAAGCATTCATCTCCTTCCAAATTTTTGAAAAAAGACTTTAACAAAATTAATTTGTTTCTTTAAGCTTTTGGTTGTAAAAACTACTTTTTAGCAGCTTTCCGTACTGCCTATTTTAACTCCGCCGATGACAGCTATCAGGCTGCCGAGAAATTTAAGGATTTATGCTACTTAGTTACCAAAAGATATCATATTTATGTCCCTTATCATAAATTTTTAATATATACTTAAAAAAAATGATTAACTTTTAATCATTTTTTTTAAAACTTGAATAAAAATAGATTTTTGTGGCTATAATTCTGTTTCAAATTTTAATGAGTGAGGAAAAGCTTGTATATTAGCATTAGTAAAAAACCTTCAAAAGAAGAAATAGCAGCGTTTAACATGAAAGTTATTGAAGAAGACACAATAGTAGACTATAAGATTGAACTTGCCTCTCTTGATCAGGCAGTAAAAAAGCAGTTTTGTGAATCCTATGGTTTAGCACAAGAAAAAACTGAGAGTGTCATTAACATTACACTTAGTTATAATCATGAAGTTTAATTGTCTTTGTAAACTGTCATAATCTCTAATTGTAGACGAAGGACCAAAAATTATCAGTATAACGCAAGTTGTATCCATATTTTAAGAAATTTTGGTATCAAGATAATGTCGAAATTAGCTCCGATTCTATAACCTTAGCCATAGTGTACGTTTTACCGCTACCTGTAACACCTTCTAGGGTTTGATAACGATTACCTTTTAGAACTAAATCATCATTATCCATAGTGGCTTCAAAATCTACTATTTTAATCATATCAGTACATTTTGAACAATGCCTTTTTGTCAAATTTTATCATTATTACTCCAATAATATTAATCTATTTCAAGATTTGATTCATCTAAATCAATATATTTGTAAATCATAATAGTACTAACACTATTTGGATGAATTATATAAATAATTTTCATGCCATCTAAAATAACTTCTCTGATATTTTCATCATCAAATGTAGCATTTATTTTACCTATGTATGGATGCTGAAGCATGTCTCTAATTCTAGATACTAACTTTATGGTATATGATTTAGCTCGAGAGGGATTGTCTTTTGAAATGTGACTTTTTAGTTTGAATATAAATTCTTTAGAGTCATGAGAAAAGTTAATTTTCATTTAGATTATTTATTTAGCTCTTCAAGTAATTCTTCAGATGAATAAACACTGCCATTTTCAATCTGCTCTAAACCTTTTAAAATACCAGCTTTTTCATATTTATAAATTGAATCATCTATAATCTCTATAGATTCACCTTGTTTAGTTAAAGACTCTAAAAAAGATAATATTTTTTGAGACACACTCTCTGAAGCATTTAGATGCAAAGTCATTGGATTACCTCTTTAATTTTTGTTACTAATATTATATCGGATTTTAATAAATTCCCTCAAACACAGCTGCCGATTAGCTGCCGAAACCAGCCCACTCAAAAACCTAAAACACCTTAAAAAAACGCTTCTAAGAACCTCTAAACTCACTATACAGTTTAGCCGCTAAAGTTTTGTTATGAGTCCTAATATTCTTGCACTGTCCAATGCAACTTGCTTATATCAAAATCAAGACTAGATGCTTTATTTAGTACTTTATTTTTGGTAGTGTTGTCTATTTTAGAATCACGTGCTAATATCCACATGTATTTCCTTGAAGGATCACCAATTAACGCATATTGGTAGTTCTCATCTAAATCTAAAATCCAATAATCACCATAAAAAGGTTTAAAAAAACTCACCTTTAGTTTTGAGTTTGTTTTATCAGTCGTATATGCGGTTCCAATTGATTCCTTATATTGATTATCTTCTTTCATACATTTGTTAATTACTTTTATATCACCATTGTCTTTTAGTGAATAATTTGCAGTAACGTTGGAACATCCCTTCTCAAACCAGTGCTCGAACCTTGCTATTTCATACCATGTTCCTAGGTATCTATTTAGATTTACTTCATCAACAGTAGTCAACGACTTAGTATGGTTAGAACATCCTGCAAAAAGTAAAAAATTTAAAATTGATAATATAATTTGACGCATAATAGCTCCCTTTCTAAGATTATTTCATATTTAGTATTATAAAAAGCATAATCATACTATTTTTGTATCTTCTATTATATGTTTAGTGATTTTATGTCTATAGTCAAACATTTTTCTAAGTTCATATGATATAAAAAAGTTAAGCATAGAGCCAATTAAACCAAAGGGCACTTCATATTCAACTACATCTTTTAGTTCGCATAAACCATTTTCTTTTTGTATGAAAATATGAGAATGCTTCCAATATTTAAAAGGTGATCTTATCGCTAAATCCTCTAGTAAATTTGGAGATTGAAGTTTATTGATTTTGACTTCCCAGATAATAGGAATGAAATTTTTAACAGTTTTTAGCTTAAGTGTCTCACCCTCTTTAGGAATAAAATCTTTATTTAAAAGTGTAACCTCCACACCTGGAGGAGTTATGTTTTTTAAATTTTTTACATCAAGATGAAAATCAAATAAATCTTGTATATCACACTTTAATAATGAATTTTTTTCATATCTTTTCATTTGTATTCCTTAAATATTTCAACAGCCTTTTTGGCAACCTCTTTGTGAACCACTATAGGTTTAGGGTAATCTTGTATATTTGTACTAAAAAGATACTCTTCATCATGTAAGTATTTTGACTCTATGTCAAAAAGTTCTGGTATATACTTTTTGATATAAAGTGCATCTTTATCATACTTTTTACTCTGCAAATATGGATTAAAAACTCTAAAGTAAGGCTGTGGATCAACTCCAGTTCCAGCACTCCATTGCCATGAAAGAACATTACTCGCCTTGTCATAGTCTAGGAGATATTTTGCAAAAAACTTCTCACCCCACTGCCAAGGCAAAAGCAGGTCTTTAGTGAAAAATGAGGCTATTATCATACGCACTCGGTTATGTATATTTCCAGTTTGCAACAATTCGCGAACTCCTGCATCAATGATTGGGACACCTGTTTTAGCACTACAAAAGAGCTCATACATTTCATTGTTTTTTATTCCGTTAAAACTGTACTTATAGTTTTCATATTCGATGTTTGGAAAATGAAATAAAAGATAAGCATAAAAATCTCTAAAAATAAGTTGACGAATAAAAGGTTCAGTACCACTACTTTTTAATGAAAATACAAAACGTAAAACCTCTCTTATCCCGATAGTTCCGAACCTTATGTCTACACTTAAATTTGAACTAGCATCAATACTAAAATAATCTCTTTGTTCTTTATAATTATCTATTTTATTTTTTAGTGCTTTTAATTTAAGATGAGGCTCAACTATATTTAGGATTACTTCTTCAAATCCTTTGTTTTGAATTTTGATAGCGACTTTTGAAACATTCATAGTCTCATTTATTTTTGTAATTACATCATAATCTGTCTCGATTAAACTATTTGTAGATACTTCATACTCTTGAATGTCTTTAGACTCTAAAAGAGCTCTTGCTTTTTTATAAAAAGGAGTAAATACAAGGTAAGGTGTACCATCATCTTTTGAGATTTCATCAGTTTTAAAAATGTAAGTATCTTCAATATAGTGAAAAGGGAGTTTATGTGAGATGTGTAAATCTCTCTCTTTTGCATAACTATCATAGTCTGGAGATGCGACAACTTCATAGAAACTATTCTCTTTTAATAGATACTCAAAAATAATCTCTGGTTTACCATAAAATATTTTTAAATTAAGTCCGTAAGACAATAACTCTTGTTTTAGTTTTTTAACATAATAAAATATGAAAGAGAGTCTTTTATCATCTTTATTTAGACTCTCTAGGATGTTGGTATCAAAAATAAAGATAGGTAAAACATCACCATCTAATGATAAAAGAGGATTGTCTTCTACCCGTAAGTCACGTCTAAACCAAAGGATTCGTTTCATTTTACACTTTTTATATCTGAACGAAGTGCCAACTCTTTAGGGTATGGATTTAAAAAAGTCTGCTCTAGTAGATAGGTTACATTGTACTTTGTTACATAAAGTTTTAGAGTGCTTAGAGGGACAATAACAGGAATAATTTTATTTGCGTAATCATCTATATGTTCATGCAATATTTTTTTTTCATTAGAATCTAAAAAGGTTTTTAAAAAACCGGCCATATGCTCAAGGACATTTCTAGTTTTTCCTATACTGCTTTTTTTAGATATAGCTGTTTTAAAAACATATTCATACTCACTTAAAATATCTGAAAATTCTTTAGGCTCATGATTACCGACAATTCGTCCTAGTTCTCTATAAAGCGTTTCATCTTTGGATTGAAGCATAAATTTTGAGTGTTGATGATAAAGTACTAAATCTTTCATTTTTGCACTTTGTTTAAATCTCTCAAAGCTGTCATATGCAAATACCTGCATTATAAAATTTTCTCTCAGCCATGAATCTTGGAGTCTTCCTTCCTCTTCCATTGGTAGAAGAGGAAATTCTTTTTTGCATAAGGAAGCAAACATTCCGTCATCTTTTCCTTCTGCAAAACCATTCTCCAAATAGACCTTTGAACTCATTAAACCACAGGTTGGGGATTTTGACTTAAAAACAATTCCTACAACATTGTTTGTTTTCACTTTTTCTAAATCATTTTTTGAGCTTTGTAGCAGAGTGTCAGTTAAATTTTCGCCAGTTTTATTTGAAATGATTTTTAAATTTTCATTATCTTTTACCATTCTAATAGATGGTCTAGGACTTCCAAAAGCAAAGTTCTCAGGACAAAAAGAGATAAATTCAGCATATTTACTTAACTCATCCATTATAAATTCATCACGTTTGTGCCCTTTATCAAAACGAACTTTTTCGCCCAATAAACAAGCCGATATTGCTATTTTCATGATTTGACCTTAAAGTGATTTTATATTACTATTAAGATACTTTATATCATAATAACACATAATAAAAAATATTTATAGCTGCCGATACGCTGCCAAAACAATAATTTAATTGTAAATTTTTTTATTTTAAGATAAGTTGTTCTATAATCAAAGACAATAAATTAATCTTGATTTTAATGAGATAAATTACGTTGTACTGTATCTTCGAATTTTGGTTCTTCTTTTTTAGAGTTTGAGAGATAGCAGTAGTAAATTAGAAAGATAATAATGAAAAAGTTTATAGATTGTTAGATACGAGACGACATATAAGTAAGTTGATTGATCATGCTTATCATTTATCGCAAAAATTTGTTTTTATAGCATTTGGAGTATCATTTTTATTAGCTTTTGCTCTTGCGTTTATACCTACATATTCATTAAAGCAAGATGCTGTTTATACATTGTTTATATTACTCTTTGCAGCTGGACTTTGGGTAAGTGAAGCAATTCCAGCTTTTGCAGTATCATTGTTGATTATCGCATTGGAAATTGTTCTTTTGGGTTTTCCAAACTTTGATTTTGCTACCCCTTCGGATAATTGGAAAGTTTATCTACAACCTTGGTCCTCACCTTTAATATTTCTATTTTTAGCTGGTTTTATTATGGCAGCGGCCGCTTCTAAAACAAAGCTTGATATCTGGTTAGCTAAAAAAATACTTTTTTATGTAGGTGGTAAGCCTCATAATATAATCACTGGACTTATAGGTATTACATTTGTACTGTCAATGTTCATTTCAAACACAGCTACAGCTGCTATGATGATGACTATTCTTATTCCTATGTTAACACATATTAAAGAATCAAATCCATTTAAAAAGTCAATTTTTTTAGCTGTTGTGGTTGGAGCAAATCTAGGTGGTATGGCTACTATTATTGGAACTCCGCCAAATGCAATAGCCGTTGGAATATTGGGGCAAAATGCACCATCATTTATAGGTTGGATGGGTATGGCTTTGCCTCCAGCTTTGGTAGTTACTTTGATTTTACGTTTTGTAATACTTAAACTATATCCATCAAATCAACCTTTTATAGACTTTAAAATTATAAAAGAGGTAGAACATTTTGATGATTCTACAAAGAAGTTTTCAAAGATACCAACAGTTCCTAGTTGGAAAAAAAATGTAACAATAACTATATTTACACTTACAATATTGATGTGGCTAAGTGGTCCTCTGCATCATGTACCAACTACAGTTGTGTCTCTAATACCAATTATAGGATTTACTCTGTTTGGGATTATAGATGCTGATGATATATCTAGTATTAGATGGGATGTTATTATATTAATTATTGGCGGTTTAAGTTTAGGCCTTGCCGTATCAAAAACAGGGCTTGACTTATGGTTTGCTACACTTATTTCAACAGACGGGTTATCGATACTTTTAATTATGTTTATTTTTTCATATTTAATTGTTGTTATATCAAATTTTATGAGTAATACTGCTGCTGCAAATATTATGCTTCCAATAGTGATAGCAATAGCGATAACAATAAGCGAACAATCAACTCAAATGGTCGTAGTAGGAGTTACACTGAGTGCCTCTTTTGCTATGAGCTTGGTAGTATCAACCCCACCAAATGCCATCATATATGCAAGCAAAAAAGTAGATTCTAAAGATTTCTTAATTCTTGGAGCTATTACAGCTCTTATCGGACCCGTTACTGTAATTGGATGGTTATATTGTGTTGATATTATTTTTTAATACACAAGAAGAAGTAAACCAAAGTATTCGGAAAGAACGAAACTAACTATACAGCTGGGTCGCTAAAGTTTGTTGTGACTCATAATGATAGTAGGCATCTTAACATTCTCTATACCCTTCAAGAGCTTGGTGAAATTATAGATAAAAGTAGATAGCAATCATGTTTTTGAGAGGTGTGGCTGTCAAATAGCTGCCAATATATTAGTTAATACTTAGGTTTTAGCTTGGCTTATCGGAGACATTTCAATGAGACATTAGGATATAATATACAAAAAGGTGGATTTAGTATGCACGAATTATCTTGGAAGTCAGAGTATAAAATTGGTCACCCTCTCATAGACCGTGAGCATAAACATCTTTTTGAAATCGCACTAGAAGCTTTTGTCCCCGTTGCACCTGAATTACGAAAAAAGAAGATTAGAAAAACTATTCTTGAGCTCAATGAGTATATGAAACTACACTTTATGCATGAAGAAAGTTTCATGAGAGTTATTGAGTATCCAGATTTTAATCATCATTTACTAATTCACCAAGGTATTATAAAAAAAATGCAAGATTTGATTGCTAATTTAGCATCTATTGGTATTAAAGAGTTTGAAAAAGATTTAGCTCACTTTATAGAAGTAGCACTTGTGGGGCATATACTTCAAGAAGATACAAAGATTCAAAAGTATTATGAAAAGAAAAAAAGTCAACGCCATGTTATACATTGGCATTCATCATACCTAGTGGGACAGGAAGATATAGATAATGAGCACCAAATGTTGTTTAAAATTGCGAATGAAGCTTTCGCGGATAGCGAACTAACTATACATAAAGAAAAAGTTAAAGAAACAATTATAAAGCTTGCACTATATGTTCAAAAACATTTTGATCATGAAGAGAGTTATATGCTAGAGATAGGTTATCCTCAGTTAAAGCATCATTGTGAGATACATGGAAAAATAATAGATCAGATGAATCAATTTATAAAAGAAATTACTACTATGGACATTCAAGCATTTGAATTAGAACTTGCTATATTTATAGAAAAATGGATAGTACAACATATATTGCATGAGGATAAGAAGATTAAACATTTTTTGGATAAAGGTGATGACATTCAAATCATAAATTTAGAAGAGATATAAAGCTTATAGAGGTTTTCCATAAACATTTTCGAATGAGAAAATATCCAAGACAACTTAACATTCTATGTAGCCTTAGCCATAGGATTTGTTTTCCGCTACCTGCAACACCTTCAAGTTTTTTAATAATAAGTAAATATTATAGCAGTCAAACTTAGGAATACTAATTGCTATAATTATTAATTATACATTGGAGAGAATATGAGCCCTACAATAAGAAATTTACTGTTAACAACCTTTTCAATATTAATTGTTGTGTTTGCAACAATATACTTTATACACAAAGAACATGAACAAGCAATAGTCCATACAAAAGAGATAATCAAGAAAGAACAAATAGATATAGTTTTTGCAAATAAAAAGATGCAATTAGAACAAGCTTTTAAAAAGATGTATGAGAGCGCTAGAACTATATCACTACTACCTTCTGTTAGAGATATTGATGGAGGAAATAGAAAAAGTGAAGATGAAGACATAGTAAAAGATGGCACATTCTCTGAAGATGCTTTTGCAACTGTTCAGCAAATATATAATGACTTGGTATCCAATGTAAACGTATCTGAAATTTATGCTATTGCTGATGGACTAAACTTTGAAAAAGGTGAGTTTCCTTTTTTTATGTTTGATTCTTTAGTTATGGGCAATGAAGAAGAAGAGGGAGAAAGCGCTGAAGTAAACCCAGATTTCCCAGAAGAAGCGGAAGAGGCTGAGTATATATACTATCCTATTCAAATAAACTATTTTAAAGAAAAATTTCCACTATTTAACTATAAAACTTTAAATGATATTCCGGCGGTATTTTCACCGCTTCTAAGGACTTGTGATAATACTCAATACCAATCTAAATCAACTGGAAATGTTCAAGAGAGCTACGGAATACTCTACTCTATACCTTTTTATAATAAAAAAAATGAGATAAAAGGAATTATATCTATAATTTTTAGAAAAAATCTTTTAGAATCACTATTAGTAAATGTTCCTTTTATAATAATTACTGATAAAGATAAAAAAGAAGCAAAAGCACAAAACTTTGAAATGCCAAAAGAGCCTGTAAAATTTCTTATATATAATACAAAATATAATATTAACATTAATGATAGAAGAAATAAGAGTATTCTAAACTTTGCACAAAGCAAAGATAAAAATCCTGATAATTTTTACGAAACTATACTCAACACTACGGGTGATAGTGAATGGAAACTTTTTATGGAGATTCCAAAAAGCCTCTATGATAAAAATCTACAAAATGAAAATGATATTTATAGATTAAAAATTGGTGTGGTTGTATTTATCGGTTTTGTATTAATAATATTTTTGATATACAGAACAAGAAAAATATCAAGTTATACAAATAAAGGAATGCAAGAGTTCGAATATATTGTAAAAGATATAGTTGAAGGCGAAGGAAATCTAAAAAATAGAATAAAAACATCAGGTGGGATAATCGGTCAAATTGCTGGACATTTCAATGATTTTATATCTGAAATCAGCAACATCATAAAATTCTCCAAAGAGAGTACTCAAAGATTAAAATCTTCAAGCCAAGATTTAACAAATGATGTAAATAATTTAGCAAAAAATATCTCTTTGCAGGTTGAAGAGACAACAAAAAGCAAAGAGATTTTATCTATTACGGATAAAAGTATCGAAGAGAGTTTTTTGATGACGAAGCAAAATAGCCATAGCCTTCAAGAGACATATTCCGTTTTAGATGAACTAGCACAAAGCCTAAAAAATGTAATGAGTCAAGTCGAAGCAAATAGCCATAAACAAAATGAGATGGCAGGATCAATGGGAGAACTAAACAAACAAGCCGATGAGATAAAACAGATATTAAATATTATAGGTGATATTGCTGATCAAACAAATCTACTCGCTCTTAATGCAGCGATAGAAGCAGCAAGGGCAGGTGAACACGGTAGAGGTTTCGCGGTAGTTGCTGATGAGGTAAGAAAACTAGCAGAGAGAACACAAAAAAGCCTTGGTGAAATCAGAGCAACAACAAATGTCATTACACAAAGCATAAATACTGTAAGTGAAGAACTTGAGCAAAATTCACAAGAGATACTAGATGTTTCTAATCATGCAAAAAATCTTGTAGAAAAATCAGATAAAACAAAAAGTGAATTAACAAAAACAATTGAGAACACCACAGAGCTTATATCAAAAAACAATGAAGTCAAAAACAACCTCGATTTACTTATAGATAGTATTGAAAATATAACTGAGTTTGCACAAAAAAATAAAACTTCGAGTTTAGATATTCAAAATGTTGCGGATTTACTTAATAGAAGCGCAAATGAATTTGATGAAAAACTAAAAAAGTATAAAATCTAACCGTGGTGATATAAAAGCCGATAAAAGCATTTGTGATTCTGTGTTGAAGCTTTAGGCTCGCACAAGACCTTAATGAAAATCCAAAGAATGGCTACAATTTAAAAACCATGAAGAACAACTTGTAAAATATTCTACATGTGTATTTAATAGTAGTAGTCTGCTTACCAGCTGGTTCATAAGGAGTATTTGCTTTAAAATTGATGTTTTTCTGGAGAAAACGAGAGATATCGCAAGCATAAAGCTGTCGAGAAAATATTTATGATTGTGCTATACTCTATTATAAATATTTTTATATGATTATTAATAGTAAATAACCGGAGTAGTTGTAGATGACATTTGAGCGTTTAATAGAAAATATAGATGATATGCCGCAGTTGTCAGATATCGCGAGAGTAATGCAGAGTTTTTACTCTTTAGGTATTGATCATGTAGATATGAAAAAGTTAGTAAGAATGATCGAGTCCGATGTAATGTTAACTGCAAATATTTTAAAGATGATTAACTCTCCATATTATGGATTTAAAAATAAGATATCTTCAGTGCCTCAAGCCGTCACACTCTTTGGTACTCAAAAAATTTATGGACTAGTAATTCATTTTGCTATGAGTAATCAGTTAAAAGCAGATACGGCAATTTATGGGTTTAACAATGCACAGTTTAATGAGATGTGTATTATCCAGAGTTCACTTATGATGCAGTGGTATGCAAAAGTTAATTTAAGAGATACTCATATACTCACATCATTAGCTTTAATCATGGAATCAGGAAAGTTAATCGTATCTAAAGAGTTGCACGGAAGTGATTATATTGAAGTCTATAGAGAAGGTTTTTTAGCTTGTACAAATATTCAAGATTTTGAAAGAGAGTTTCTAGGTACAACTTCATACTATCTAAGCGCGATACTATTTTCGCACTGGAATTTAGAGCCAGTTTATGCAGAGGTATTAAGAGAATTGGATTTAAATGAGCAAGAGAAAGCTTCAAAAGAGAATGATAAAATTACTAAAAAGTATGCAGCTGCTATTGAAGTTATTAGAACAGCTGTAAACCTAAAAGAGGTTTTAACAGATGAGTCTATAAAAAAAGCTTGTGTTAAAGTTCAAGAGATGGGACTTGATTCTGAACATTTTGAAGCTGTGGCCTTAAGAATCAAAAAAAGAGTACTCAAAGATTAAAATCTTCAAGCACAGGTTTGAGAAATGTTGCGGCTTTACGTTTTTTATTACATCACTATTAATATAAAGTAAAAAAGTCATGTAAAAATAGAGTTGTAAATTGTTAAATAGTTTCTGGAAGTTAATTGTGAGTCGCTCTGAAGGAGAACCTCCAGAGCGGATTTGATGTTTTGTAGACTGCTGGTTTTAATTAGCAGGTTGCGTAACAGCGTTGGCATCTAGTGTAACTGCTGTTTGAGCTAAGAGTCTACCGTTAACTCTTGCACCAGTATTTACCACAATACCTTTTTGTGCCAATACTATACCTTTGAAATCAGATGTTGTTCCAAGAGATACACCAGTGCCTCCTGCAACTTGCCAGAAGATGTTTTTAGCTAATGCGCCGCCTGCAAGAGTTACAATAGCACCATTGTTTACAGTGAGGTCTCCTGCTATTTGAAAAATCCAGATGTCAGTTGCACTACCAGTAATAGTTACCCCAACATCTGTTATTAAAACATCTGTTCCCCATTTATAGAGACCTGGATTAAGAATCTTACCACTCACGTCACCTGCATAAAGTTCAATATAATCAGGCACTGCAAGTCCGGCTGCATCTGTATATGCTGTTTCCATGTCACTTACTGACGTGGTTAGGTTAGATGGAATTGGAGCTGTCATATTGGCCGCATATATCTTCCCTGTCACTAAAGATGATGTTGAATATGTGCCATCACTGAAAAGAGTATCAGAAAATCCGGTTATGTAAGTTCTAGCAGCCGGACTAACGCCTATGTCACCAGTGATAGCTGTAGTACCTGTTGTAGATATTGCCGTCTTAGCAAGGATTACGTAATCTCCAGCTGTGCCTAGATTCACTGCTGTTTGAGCTGCCGCTACCCCAGCTCCTGTTGTAAAAACCCAAACTTTAGCAACTGCTAAAGCATTGCCAGCTAGGTCTGTGACGCTAGTATTGATTGTAGCAGTATATTCAGTTATAGCAGAAAGATTTGCATCAGGATTAAATACCATGGTGTTGCTAGAGTAACTTACTGTGCCTGTAATATATGTAGGACCGGCTGCAGCTAATGTAAAAGTAGCTGCACTTACTGTTGAAGGATCTAGTGCTTCACTAAAGAGAGCACTTACACTTCTGTCTGTCGGCACATTTGTAGCATTAGTATCAGGATTTGTAGACGTCACAGTAGGTGCAATAGAGTCTATTGTTGTTCCTGTTGTAAAGCTCCAAACCATATCAGTTGCCAAAAGAGCACTACTATTTGAGTCAAGAACACCAGTAGTTATTGTTGCAGTATATTGAGTACTAGCTGTAAGATTGGCACTAGGATTGAAGAGCATTGAGCTGTTGTTTTCATAGGTTACTACTCCTGCAACTGCTGTAGTGCCATTTTTTAGTGTAAAAGTTGTCGTATCCACTGTGGAAGCATCAAGTAGTCTGTCAGGGATGGCAGAGATGCTTGTATTAAGTGCTACGCCTGTGGCACCATTAACAGGAGATGTAGGTATAACAGCGGGTGTATAAGTGGTTTCTGCTACTGCAGCATCATTGCTGCCACCGCATCCTGCTGAAAAAATTGTCAGTACGAAAAGCATAGAGAAAATCGCTAAATTTGAATAGTGTTTGAATATTTTCATTTGATTTGTCCTTTTGAAACGTAAATACTATGAATGTATGTAGCCTTGCGAGTGGGTGAGTACAAATTCTGCAAGTATGTCAGGCTTACTGCTAGAGTTGTTTGACAGTATTACAATGTCATAAACCTAGTTTCTCTTAGAATGATTAAAATCATCGTCTAGAATTATTAAGTATACTTGAATAAAGACAACTAATGGATCAGATTAAATATTAATTAAATAAAACAAGTAATTCTGAAGTGTTGAATCACTTATTGCCCTTATGATAGTGGGTCAACAGTTTGTATTTTTGATATAATAACAAAAAATAATAATAGACCTAAGGAATACAATGAGTTATTATCTTTTCGGATACGGATCTATCATGAGCCCAAAAAGTGCTTCACGTGGGATGAAAAAAGTTTTGCAAAAAGATGATTTTACTCATGTAGTTTTAAACGGATATGTTAGAACATGGACGGCGGCAGAATCACTATTTTTTGAACAAACTCAAAAAGAATCAATAGGGGTGTTTTTAAACCTTAGTGAGAAGATTGGCAAGAAAGCCAACGGAGTACTGATACCTATCTCTGAAAAAGAACTAGAGCATATGAAAAAGAGAGAAAAAAATTACGACTGCGTAGATGTAACAAATAAAATAGAAACATCATTAGAAAATATTTCGGTTTTTACTTTTATCACACCGTTGGAGCGTCAGGCAAAAACAGGAATGCCCAATGCCTATATTCCTGCGAAGTATATTGATATTTTACAAGATGCCTTTGACACATGGGGTGAAGATTTTGAAAATAGTTATAAGAGTACGACAGAGGATATGAATTTTACATTAATGCAAGGGCCTTACAGGTTTGTTGATGCTCAACAGCAAGAACATGTTTGAGTATAATAATGAATA
Source organism: Candidatus Sulfurimonas baltica (assembly GCF_015265455.1). Lineage (NCBI taxonomy): Bacteria > Pseudomonadati > Campylobacterota > Epsilonproteobacteria > Campylobacterales > Sulfurimonadaceae > Sulfurimonas > Candidatus Sulfurimonas baltica. The sequence goes on from NZ_CP054492.1 coordinate 427,757, forward strand.
CTAGTAATATAAAAAACATAGTGATACAAAGTTTTTCACTTCATAATTCTAAGCGTTCAGGCAAAAAAAACTTTGTATATAAATCAGAGACAGAACTTGAGATTTCTCTTTTAGAAGATGATAATTTTGAGACTTTAGAAAAAACACTTCTAGCACTACGTAAAAAGGGAAAGCTGTACTATAAACTTTTAGAATATTGGAGACATCTAATTGTAGTTATGGTGCCTGCCTTGGTTATTGCTATTGGCTTTGCCTCCGTTTCTATCTATGAAGACACTTTTAAGCAGATGCTTTTTTCATTTCCACAAGCCTTTGGCTCAAAAGAGATAATTGCTGTAGTGATATCTTTGTTCACTGTAGGTATGATAGCATTTCTTCCTGCTCTTATTGCCGGTGAAAATGGACATTTTGAAGAAAAAGTTCGTTCTTGGTTTAATCATGAATATCGTCTTGTTAAAAGGCTTGAGTTCTTGCTTAAAACACTCCTTAGCAGCAATAGTTCCTTACATGTATATAACGCAGATATATTTTGCGAAAAAAGCTGGATATGGACTGTGTTAATTCCTTCTGTTATAAAACAACCCAATTCACTTATCCTACATGTACGTCATGATATGAAAAATGAACTGAGTAAAAAATTAGAGCAAATTGCTAAAGATAGCTCATTATCAATAAATATAATATTCAAAGATGAAAAAATTTCAAAAGAGCCACTTAGTATAGAGATGCTTTCCAATGACGAGCAAAGATTTTTGGGAATACTTTACTTTTGTTCATTGTTTAATCTTCCTAAAGAGTGGAAAAAAGAAGAAGAGATAGAGCCATCTTCCATGGAGCGGTTATCTACTGTTTTTGCTGATTTTATTTTTGATATACTTGAAAAACAAGATAAATGGAAAAATAAAGTATCTTTTGAACATTTTTTACAGCGATGTATGCAAGACTACGGTTTTTGTCAGTTTGAAGATGGAGAGTGGTATTTAAATAAACTGGAGAACAAACCAAATTCATACGAGAATGATTATACTACTTTATATAATTATCTTCATAGTCATTCTCAGGAGATTTTACATAAGCAAAGTGATGCTATAGGACTTATAATAGCATATGCTATTTTGCCATCCATGCATCAGGTCTCATCTTATAAAAAACCATTGATCTCTTTGCTAATTGAAAAGCTTTATAAGAATGAACATTATTTTCTTGTCTCAAGGTATTGGCATAACATTGCAGGAGATATACCTGATATAAAAAAGCCTGCTCAAAGCTTTTCAGTAAATTCGACATCTTTATATAGAGAACTTAGTATAGAGAGCCTTGATGCGCTAGAGACACTGTTTGAACGTGCAGGTATGTTTGACGAGGCACTTCTTTTGTCACACTTTTTATATAATTATGAACCATTTAAATACCATATAGGTATCGCCAGATTGTATGAGAGAAAAGGGGAGTTTACAAAAGCAATAAAAGAACTTGAAAGTGCAGAAAATTTAGATTTTTTTAATAAAGAGAGTCCTGTATATCTACTGTATCTTCAGTATCGTGCTTGGTTTATTGTTAGTGCTCGTGAAGAGGAAAAGAAAAAATGGGGACAAAAAGCGCTTGAGGAGTTTGAATCAGTATTAAACTCTTCAAATATTGGCAGACGAGATACCAAAATGCTTTGGCATCTTTATAACACTAAGGCTAATTATGCAGAATGGGAAGGCGACTACGAAAAAGCAATAGAAGCTTATGGAAAATGTCTTCTTATTCCAGGCGTAGGTTATTATGAATATGGAGGAACCTTTGTGAATATGGGTATATCTTACCGTCTTTTATCTGGAAATAAAAATTTTGAAGAAGCAAAAGAAATAGCACACCTTAGTAAGATTTATGGAGAAAAGGGGGTGAAGCTTAAGCGTATGCTTGGTGATGAAGATGAACTCCCGATAGCTTTACATAATCAGGCTCTGAATAGGCTTACAGAATATATGCTTTCTCCATCTGAGTTACTTTTGCAAGAGGTTCTTCATGAGACTAAAGAGGCTTGCGCTATTTTAGAAAAAAATGGTGCAAAAAAGCGTTATGCAATGCTTTTAGCTGAAAGATACATAGCTTTTATTCTTTTAGGAAAAAATGTTGAAGGTGAGGAGGTTTTTAGAAGACTTCTACTATGGGTGCAAAACTCTTGTTCTTCAAAACAAGAGTGCATAGACATCTATAATATTTTTAATGTTTACTTAAATCTAGATCCACAAAAGAGTGCTTTTTTAATCAGTCACTCTCAACACTCTTAGGCTCAAATAGTGTTCCTAGGACATGTTTATCTCTCAAAAGAAATGATTCTGCTGCGCTAAGATCAAAGCCGTTGCATAAAAACATTTTCCTTCCACGCTTCAACAAGTAATCAGCGGCTTTTAGTTTTGTCACGATGCCGCCTGTTGCAAACTCATTGTTTGGTGTTGAAGTATCAACTAATGAGTTTTGCGGTATTTCATTCATAGTTTTATAAATTTTGGCATCTTCATATTCTCGTGGATTTTTGTCATAGTAACCATCAATGTCACTTAAAATAACTAACATATCTGCATCAATCGCATATGCAACATTTGCTGAGAGTTGATCATTGTCACCAAAAAGTTGTTCCGGTGTAGATGTAATATCGTTTTCATTAACAATAGGTAAAATATCATTTTCTAAATGCGCATCAATGATTTCCTGAAACATTTTAGTACGTTTTCTTGAATCAAAATCATCTTCAGTCAAGAGTATCTGAGCAGTGTCAATATCATAAATATCAAATTTCTTCTTATATGCTGTCATCAAAATTGGCTGACCGGCTGCTGCAAGAGCTTTTTTACCAATCTGTTTTCTTTTGTCAAGTTTCAATGTCGAGTACCCTGCAGCGACTGCTCCTGATGTAACTAATACTACAGCATACTTATCTTTAAGAGTTGCGATTAGTGTAACAAGATTTAGCATTCTTTCTTTGGCAATCTTGTTATTGTTTGTCAAAACAGCTGTCCCAACTTTTATAACTAGTCTTTTCATTATTTTCCTTGATTTTTTTGATTTTATACTAAAGTTATTTAGACTGACAAAAAGCATCTAATATCTGATGTCATAGGCCTAAAATATGTACTTTACCGATGTGCTTTTTGAAATAGATAAAGTTCTTTGATAGCAGTTGGCATGTACAATTGTATCTGTTTATTATGAATGACTTGAAAATTGCTTGCTATGAGTGCAGAAAGTCAACTAGCAATTAAAGAGTTCCTCGCCTAGATAACTGCTTTTAAAGAGTTGAAATCATTATCTTAAATAAAAAAAAGGTATATAATAATATCATGAAAATATGGATTTCCGATACACAGACTACAAGCCATCGTATAGTAAGACTCAGCAGTGAAGAACACAGTAATCATAGTTACGCTGGTAATTTTAATGACGATGAACTAAGAGGATTTTTTCTAGAGATACAAGATGATATGGATGTTGATAAAAACATTAAACTAATAAAATATTATGGCTATTTGCATCTTTTTATAATTGCTAAAAAGAAAGATAGATAAACTTCTAGCACTTGAAAATATGAATAATGTTTTTTAAAAAAGTGTTTGAAAATATGTAGTGATAGACAAGCTAATCAGGTTAAGTATAGTAGTTTAGGGAAGGTTTGTGGATGATCATATATAATGAGTTGGTGGAGCTGTGGAGAATCGAACTCCAGTCCGAAACCACGCTACTCCTAACGTCTACATGCTTAGAAAAGCCGTTAAAGTTTAATCTTGCTTCACACAACTTGCAAAGCTACACAAGACGATCCTCTTGGGTTCATTCTACGTACGAGGCGGACGTAAAGTATATCTACATAAGGGTTATACTTCGAATCCTATTTATCTAGAGTCCATAGGTGAAGCAGCCCGTCCTCTAAGAGGGGGTAAAACTTATGCTACTGCGTAAGCTGGGCGGTAATTTGTATTGTTTGCGTTTAAGCAATTTTGAGCCGTGTAACGGAAATGCTCAGTCCGACATGCAGTTAAAAGCTACTTGATCCCGTCGAAACCAGGTCAGCCCCAAATAAGCCCAATACAAAAGGCGTTGAGAATTATATCGAAGATTAAGTTTACAATATATTAATATTAAAATGATTTTGTATGAAGGTGGTGGCCAATCTCGGAATCGAACCAAGGACACAGTGATTTTCAGTCACTTGCTCTACCGACTGAGCTAATTGGCCATAATAAAATTTGGAAGTCTTTAAAAGTGGTGGTGGCCAATCTCGGAATCGAACCAAGGACACAGTGATTTTCAGTCACTTGCTCTACCGACTGAGCTAATTGGCCATCTTTTAAAGAGCGAAATTATAGCGACTGTGTACTGAATACTAGCTTATAGTGTTAATTGCTTTTTTAAATTGATCGCCTCTTTGGGCATAAGAGCTAAATTCATCTAGGCTAGAGGCGGCAGGCGATAGCATTCCAACTTCGTTTTCTTTTAAATTTTTATTTATTTTATCTATTGCATCTGCTAAATTTTTACACAATTCAAATTTAATATTGTACTTTTTTGCCAATAGTGAAAGCTTCTCTTTGTTTGTTCCAATATTATATATTTCAACACTGCAATTTTTTAAGTATTCAAACAGTTCAGCTAAATCAACGCCTTTGTCATCTCCACCCAAAATAAGATGTACATGTAGGGTTTTGTATCTCTGCAGGGCAGCGATAGTAGCATCTATATTGGTTGCTTTGGTATCATTAACCCATAGGCGGTTTTTGCTGTCTCTTAACTCCTCTTGCCTGTGAGGGTCAAGCTTAAAAGAGTTTATTTTTTCATAATCAACTCTGTCAAAAAGTATTTTATCAACAGCCATTGCCAAAAGAGCATCTGCTAGAAATGCACCTTTGAAGTTTACTCTTTCACTCTCTATGCAAAAATATGAAGCTAAGTCTTGTTCGTTTTTGTATGTAATGACATGTGCAGAAGTTGCTATATCTTTATATACATGTGGGATTATTGCTATTTCTCCCTCTTTCATTTTCATTATAGGTTTTAATTTTGCGTTAACATATTCATCCATAGAGCCGTGCCAGCTTAAATGGTCTGGATTTATCGGAAGTAAAACATAAATGTTTGGAACAGCTTGATTTGTATAGTGCATTGTAAAAGAACTTGTCTCCAAAATCCATATATCAGCATCGGTACGCAAGTTTGCCAAAGGAATGCCTATGTTTCCGCCTGCTTGAGAGCCTCTGTCTTGAAGTAAATGTTGCATCATTTGAGTTGTGGTTGTTTTTCCATTTGTTCCGCTTATCCAAATGGTGAGCGGAGAGTTTTTTGCAAAGCAGTCATACTCACTTATAAGGTTTTTAGCTTTAGCAATAAGTGGATGAGATGGCGGAATTCCAGGGGAAGGAATCTCTAAATCAGAGTAATTTGGATTGAATTCTGATGACGGTTTAACTCTGAAACCATTTTCATCTTTGAATGGTTTTGAAACTTTATCATCATAAAAAACCGCATTTGGAAAAAGTTTTGTTAACGATTTTGTTGTATTCGCATAGCCAAAAAGAGAGACTCTTTGCATTAGCGTATCTTTAGTGAAATTAATGCAATCATATTAGATAAAATTGCGATTATCCAAAATCTAACAATAATTTTATTTTCCGACCACTGTTTCATCTCAAAATGGTGATGAATTGGTGCCATCAAAAAAACTCTTTTTTTTCTAAGTTTGTAACTTCCAACTTGAAGAATAACGGAAAGAGTCTCTATTACAAATATTAAGCCGATTAGAAGTAGAAGAATTTCACTTTTAGAAATTACTGCAAGGTATCCTAAAAAAGCTCCTATTGTTAGAGAACCACTATCTCCCATAAAAACTTCAGCAGGGTGGCAGTTATACCATAGAAAACCTGTAAGTGCGCCCATTAAAGCACTTGCTACTATAGCAACTTCACCAACATTGAAATTGGGCATAAGAAGGTAAGAGCTTATCTTCGCATTGCCTGTTATATAGATGATAATAGCAAAAGAAGTAAGCGCTGCAAGCGAAGGAACGGTTGCAAGTCCATCAAGTCCATCAGTAAGATTTACAGCATTTGAAGTTGAAATCATAACTATTGCCCAAAAAAAGATGGCGTATATCCCCATGTCAAAAACAGGATTTTTTATAAATGGAACATAGAGTTCAGTATTGAAGTCCGCAAATATGCATAAAAATGATGCAATAAAAAGAGAAGAAACTATTTGAAGCGTAAGTTTTGTTCTTGCTTTTAAACCTGCTAAATTTTCGTTTTTCTTAATTTTTGCATAATCATCTTTAAAGCCTATAATAGCGAATAATCCAAGAGTTAAAATTGAACCGACAGCATAGATGTTTGAAAACTTAATGGTAATAAGAGATGCCAAAATAGTTGCAAAAATAAAAACAACTCCACCCATAGTCGGAGTTTTTGCTTTTTCTTTGTGTCTATCTGGCGCCCACTCGTTGATAGGCTGAACACTTGAAGTTCTTTGTGCCCACTTTATAAAACGGGGCATTAAAAACATTGTAAAAAAAAGAGCTAAAAAGAAAGAGATTCCAGCTCTTATAGTAATATATCCAAGTATGTTAATATTTAGTATTTCTGATAGCCAATAAAGCAAGTTGTTTATCCTTAATTATATAAAAACGACATTATAGTATAATTGCATAAAAGTTTTGTTTTGAAGGAAAAATTTTGAGTAAAAAAGTTGTTTTAGTCATAACAGATGGCATAGGGTTTAGTTATAAGACCGATCATAATGCGTTTTACAATGCCAAAAAACCAACATATGATAAACTCTTTAGTGAAACTCCTCATTCACTTATTGATACTTTTGGGCTCAGCGTTGGGCTTCCTGAAGGACAGATGGGAAATTCAGAAGTTGGGCATATGAGTATTGGGAGTGGAAGAATTTTGTATCAAGATTTGGTTAAAATCTCTTTGGCTTTAAGTGAAAATACTTTAAAAGACAATGTGGAGTTAAAAAATCTTTTTAACGCTTCTAGCAGATTGCATCTTATTGGACTTATGAGTGACGGCGGAGTTCACTCTCATATAGAACATTTTATGGGAATAGCTGATTTAGCTTCAAAAGAGGGAAAAGAGGTTTTTTTACATCTTATCACTGATGGAAGGGATGTCTCTCCAACTTCAGCGGGAAAATATATAAAGCTAGTCGAATCTCATCTCAATGAAAACATTAAGATAGCTACAATTTCCGGCCGTTTTTACAGTATGGACAGAGATAACCGTTGGGCAAGAGTTCAAAGAGGTTATGAGGCAATTGTAAATGCAACTCCTAAAACAGACAATACGCCAGCTGGATATATTGGCTCATCATATGCCTTAGGCGATACAGATGAGTTTGTAGCTCCAGTGGCATTTGAAGGTTACGACGGGTTTGAAGATGGGGACAGCGTTTTAACTATAAACTTTAGAAGTGACAGAATGAGAGAACTTGTTTCAGCCATTGCTGATAAAAACTTTGATGGATTTGCAAGAACACACAAGAAAGTTAATCTAGCAACAATTACAGAATATGACAAAAGTTTTACATATCCGGTTCTATTTAGAAAAGACGCTCCAAAAAATACACTAGCCGAGGTTATCTCATCCAAAGGATTAAGACAGCTTCATACAGCAGAAACAGAAAAGTATGCACATGTGACCTTTTTCTTAAATGGTGGTATAGATGAGCCTTATGTTAATGAGACAAGAGTGCTGATTCCATCACCAGATGTAAAAACTTACAATGAAAAACCTGAAATGAGTGCAAAGGAAGTTGGTTGTGCAGTTTTAAAAGCCATGGACGACGGTTATGACTTTGTAGTTGTAAACTTTGCAAACGGAGATATGGTTGGGCATACTGGTGATTTTGAAGCAGCAAAAATTGCAGTTACTGCTGTTGACACAGAACTTGGTAAAATTATGAAAAAAGCCAAAGAGGATAATTATGCTTTAATAATTACGTCTGACCATGGCAATTGTGAAGAGATGAGGGATGAAGCGGGAGATGTTTTGACAAATCATACAGTTGGAAAAGTTTGGTGTTTTGTTCAAGCAGATGGAGTTACCAAGGTTGAGACTGGCGGCTTAAACAATATCGCGCCCACAGTTTTGAAACTTATGGAGATAGAGATTCCAAAAGAGATGGATCATGCACTAATATAGTGCCAATTAAAAAAAAGGAAATAGATGAAATTTAGTGGAAAAAATGTTTTAGTGACAGGTTCAAGTCGAGGTATTGGTGCAGAAATTGCAAAAACTTTAGCAGGTTTTGGCCTTAAGGTGTGGATTAACTATAGAAGTGGTGCAACAGAAGCTGACGCAGTAAAAGATGCAATAGAAACTGCTGGCGGAAAAGCAGCAGTAATTGGTTTTGATGTAAGTGACGAAGCGGCATTTGTTGATGCGATTAAAACTATTATTGATAGTGATGGAGAACTCTCTTATCTTGTGAATAATGCTGGAATTACAAATGATAAACTAGCTCTTAGGATGAAAACAGAAGATTTTATGTCTGTAATAAATGCAAATCTAACATCTTGTTTTATTGGTTGTCGTGAGTCTATGAAAGTTATGCGTAAAAAGAAATTTGGCTCAGTTGTAAATATTGCTTCAATAGTTGGAGAAACTGGTAATGCTGGTCAAACAAATTATGCTGCTTCAAAAGGCGGAGTAATAGCTATGACAAAAAGTTTTGCTATTGAAGCAGCTACTAGCGGTATACGCTACAACACTGTAACACCTGGCTTTATAGCAACGGAAATGACCGATGCTCTTAGTGATGAAATCAAAAATGGATTTACTGCAAATATTCCAATGAAACGATTTGGAAATGCTGTAGAAGTAGCAGAAGCAACAGCTTTTTTACTCTCAGATCACTCTAGTTATATAACAGGTGAAACACTAAAAGTTAATGGTGGTTTGAATATGGCATAGGCCTAGATTGCCTTTATTTGCCAAAGATTTTAAAATAATTAAGCTAACTATGATATAATTTCGTGAATTTATACACAAAACATAGGAGCTAGAATGGCACTTTTAGACGATATTAAAGAAGTAGTAGTTGAGCAATTAGGCGTTAACGCAGATGAAGTAAAAGAAGACGCAAAATTTGTTGAAGATTTAGGTGCTGACAGCCTTGACGTAGTTGAATTAGTTATGGCTCTTGAAGAAAAGTTTGATATTGAAATACCTGATGATGAAGCAGAAAAAATTCAAACAGTTAGAGATGTTGTAACTTACATAGAAAGTAAATAATAATATACCATACTATCGAGTATTTCTCGGTAGTAAAATATTTTTAGTGGTCAGTTTGATTACTGATTTTTGTAAAATATTTTATAATTTATCATGGAGAGATTAAATGAAAAGAGTTGTTGTCACAGGTTTAGGCATGATAAATGCAGTAGGAAATGATAAAGAGAGTTCTTTTAAAGCTATTTGTGAAGGTGCATGTGGAATAGACACTATAACTCTTTTTGACCCTGAAAATTATGCTGTTAAAATTGCAGGTGAAGTTAAAGATTTTGATCCAGAAACAGTTATGGCACCAAAAGAGGTGAAAAAAGCTGATAGATTTATTCATCTTGGTCTTAAAGCTGCACAAGAAGCAATGGCAGATGCTAACCTTGATGACAATACAGATATGGAAAGATTTGGGATTAGTGCAGGTTCAGGAATAGGCGGACTTCCTTTAATAGAGAAAAATTCTATAATAATAGAAACTAAAGGGCCTCGTAAAATTTCTCCATTCTTTATTCCTGGGGCATTGGTAAATATGCTAGGTGGATTTGTTTCTATTGAGCATGGGACAAAAGGTCCAAACCTTTCAAGTGTTACAGCGTGTGCGGCGGGAACACACGCTATTAGTGAAGCAGTCAAAACTATTATGTGTGGCGGTGCTGACAAAATGTTGGTTGTTTCGGCAGAGTGTGCTGTTACTGGCGCCGGTGTTGGTGGTTTTGCTGCGATGAAAGCACTCTCTACTAACAATGATAATCCGAAGGGTGCTTCTCGTCCATTTGACACAAATCGTGATGGTTTTGTTATGGGTGAGGGTGCTGCAGCTCTTGTTTTAGAAGTTTATGAAGATGCTGTTGCTCGTGGTGCAAACATATATGGAGAAATCATAGGTTTTGGTGAGAGCGGAGATGCTAACCATATTACAACACCAAGCCTTGATGGTCCTGCTCGTGCCATGAAAGCTGCATATAAGATGGCAGGTTCACCTAAACTTGATTATATAAATGCACATGGAACAAGTACTCCAATTAATGATAAGAATGAAACAGCAGCAGTTAAAGAGTTGCTTGGTGGTAAAGAGAATTGTCCTCCAATGAGTTCAATTAAAGGTCAGATTGGACACTGTCTGGGCGCTGCTGGCGGCATTGAGGCGGTAGTATGTCTTATGGCTATGAGAGATGGAATTATTCCTCCAACAATTAATTATGAAACACCTGATGAGAACTGTGATTTAGATGTTGTTCCTAATAAATCAAGAAAAGTTGCACTAAACACTGTTATGAGCAACTCTTTTGGTTTTGGTGGAACTAATGGTGTTTTGATTTTTAAAAAAATCTAAATATAGGGATTTAATTTGGCAACATATTTAGACTTTGAACACAAAATAAAATTTATTCAAGAAGATATTATATCTGCACAAGTTCGTCATGATGACGGTGCAGTAGAAGCACTTCAGAAAAATCTAGATAAAGAAGTTTCAAAAATATTTAATAACTTATCTCCTTTTCAGCAACTGCAACTCGCTCGTCACATTGATAGACCATATGCACTAGATTATATTAATTTAATCATGAGAGATAAATATGAATTACATGGAGACAGACACTTCCGTGATGATGCTGCTATTCTTTGTTATTTAGGCTACATTGGCGATGAAAAAGTTATGGTTATCGGTGAGCAAAAGGGTCGTGGGACCAAAAATAAAATAAAAAGAAACTTTGGTATGCCACATCCTGAAGGTTATAGAAAAGCACTTCGTGCTGCTAAGTTAGCTGAAAAATTCAATATACCAGTATTAATGCTTATTGATACACCGGGTGCATATCCTGGTATTGGAGCAGAAGAACGAAATCAGAGTGAAGCAATCGCAAGAAATTTACTAGAATTGTCTCAGCTTCAAACTCAAACAATTTCTATTGTTATTGGAGAAGGTGGAAGTGGAGGCGCTCTGGCAATCGGAGTTGCTGATAAATTTGCCATGATGAGATATTCTGTATTTAGTGTTATATCACCAGAAGGATGCTCAGCTATTTTATGGAATGATCCTACAAAAGTTGAAGCGGCTACAAATGCTATGAAAATCACTAGTGGTGATTTGATGGAATTAGGTCTTATTGATGATATTGTATCTGAACCGCTTATTGGAGCACACAGAGATAGAGACACTGCTGCCACTGCAATAGCAGAATACTTTTTAAGTGAACTCTCCAAGCTTCGTGAAATGACAAGCGAAGAGAGAATGGATGTTAGATATAAAAAACTGACAGGTGTCGGAGCATTTTCAGAGTAAAACTATAATTATTCTTCTTCTTGATTCTCTTTTAGAGGATCAAATTTTGGTCTTTTCAGCCTTTTTGCCTCTTTAGAAAATTTTATAATATCTTCTACAGTTTTAATGTCTTTATTTAAATTTTTGAGTGACAATTTGAACAGTTCATATGTAGTTAAAACATCACTCATTGCTCTATGATGTGTAGCGTTTGGATGTAGGCTTAGAGAGTTGTTTAGATATGAGAGTGCATATCTGTAAGATTCAACTGTTCTCTCTGCTAAAGATAATGAGCACAAGCTTCTGTTTAGCAGAGGAGCTAACCCAATCTTTTGCATGCTTAATGATATGAATTTATAGTCAAACTTTACATCATGAGCTACAAAAATCGCATCACCTAAAAAGAGTTTAAAATCATACATGACCTTTTTTAAGTTTGGTGCATCTTTTGTATCTTCTGCTTTTATACCAGTTATTTCTGTAATGTGTGAATTGATCTCTTTACAGTGGACTAGGGATTCATATCTATCAGTTATTTCACCATTTTTAACTTTAACTGCGCCAATTTCTATAATTTGGTGCTTATCTATTTTTGAGCCATTTGTTTCAATGTCAACAATACAAAACTCTGCATCTTCTATTGACATAAATTTTGTAGCAAAGTAAAAGTAACCGCGATCCTTTAAAATATTCAACCCTTGCGAGTGCCAAAGCTCTAAAGAGAAGTCTAAATCATCATCAACTTGCTCTTTAAAACTCTGTAAACATAACCCTTTAGATGAAAGCTTATGGATACTTTTAGTGTCCAGAGGAAAATCATTACTTAGCATTAAGTATAAACTCTTTCACTTTTTTTGCATTTTTTTTGCCATGAGATTGTTCAACACCGCTACTAACATCAACACCATAAAATCCATACTCTTTTACGGAAGCTACATTTTTAGGATCTAGTCCACCAGCTAAAATGATTTTAGAGCAATCGACTTCTTTAAACCACTCTATGTTCAATCTTTTCCCAGCTCCGCCGTATGTCTCACAATAAGCATCTACTAGTCTATATTCATTACTGTGCTGCAAAATGTCATCAGCATCTTTAGCACGTATTACTTTAATATGTGGGACAACAAGTTGTTTATATATTTCGTCCGAAGCTTCAAAATGGAGTTGAGCAAGAGTGCATCCAGACTCATACATGTAAGCATTGATTGTATTGGCATCAACATTAACAAATAATCCAACTTTTTCTACAAAGGGAGGGAGTTTATTTATTATTTTTTTAGCATCTGAAGGGGAGAGATATCTGGGGGATTTTTCATAAAAAACAAAGCCCAATGCATCGGCACCAGCTTCTATTGCATACATAGCGTCTTCGTACGATGTAATCCCACAGATTTTACAACGCATTAAATTTGTAAACTTTTAATTGCTTCTTCTTTGCTTTCATGTTTAAAGACATAGTTGCCAGCAACAACGATGTCTACACCAACATCTTTTAAAGCTTGAATGTTTTTATCACTTACTCCACCATCAACTTCAATAAGACAGTTTGGATTAATTTTGTTTCTTAACTCATTTAATCTTGCAGCTTTAGGTATCACAGAATCAATAAAGCTTTGTCCACCAAAACCAGGATTAACACTCATAAGTAGAACCATGTCTAAATCTTCAAGTAGATATTCTATAGATTCCGGAGGAGTATGTGGGTTTAAGACAATCGCAGGTTTGATGCCTAAAGAGCGAATCTTTTGTATAAGCCTGTGAGGATGCTTCTCCTCTTCTATATGAAAAGAGATATACTCTGGCTTTAAAGGTGCAAAAAGCTCAACAAAGAAAGTGTTGTTTTCAACCATAAGATGGATATCTAAGGGCTTTGTTGCACATTTTGCAATAGCAGAAACAACGACAGGTCCTATAGTTAAATTTGGAACAAAATGTCCATCCATAACATCTACATGTACGAAATCACAGCCAGCATTACATATATCTTCTACATCTCTTTGTAAATTTCCAAAATCTGCTGAGAGCACGCTAGGAGCAACTTTCATTTTTTCACCTTTATATTATTCACGCTTACTTTTTTGAAATGTTACTATTAATTAACTGTTATCTTGTTAAGAAAAATAAAAATTTATCATTATTAAAAGACAAATCTACTTGAATACCTTTTTTGTTATCCAGTACTTCCATAAGACTATCAATGTCTTGGTATGTTCTAGGAAGAGTAATGTTTACTCTTATATCTTCATCAGATAAAAGAGTTTTTATCTTGCCTCCTACTATATTTACTAGTTCTGCTAATGTGTCTAAAATCAACTCTAAATCATCAGTATCTTCACCAATAAGGAGCTCACAGGCTTTTTTTGCAATTGCTTTTGGAAAGACTAGAACAACCATTCCATCCATGTCTCCATAGTATCCTATTGAACTCGCAAGCTTGTCGTCTTTATCAACTATTGATATTTTCTGAATATCAGCAGAGTTTTTAATCGCTTTAGAGTTTGTCATCATCTCAATTGTTAAAACTGTTGCATCTATAAATCTTGGAAGTTCTATCACAGTTTTTTTATTTATAGCTCTTTTATTCTTAATGTTGGCAGCACTGCTTGCACCCAACTCTTTTAGCAACTCTTTATTTTGAAGAATATCATCCATTTGAGGGTAAAACAATATTCCTGCATCCTCAAGATTTTCTCTAAACGATTCTTGGGTTTTTTCAAATGACATACCTACAAAACATACCGTTGCGTTGTACTCAGCGGCAGAGCTTGCTAATTTTGAAAAAAAGTTAAGAGCATGTACGTTCATACTAATTACTTTATAAGCATCAAATATAAATAGCCTGAAACCCACATTTAGAGAGTTGTTGTGATAGTCCATGTTAAATTGATTATTTATCTCAACATCTAAAAAGGATGAGATAGTGTATATGATAGCATTGCCAGTTACCCGCGCAGCAAATGTTTGACCCATTTGCCCTATATATGTGTCTTCTATTATATAGTCATAAGGGTTTGACCCCTCTTTTTTTTGTATAAATTCCTCTTTTGTTTGGGCAATTATTGGGTTATGCCCATTGTCATGAAGTTCTATCGCCATAGCAGAGCGTTGTGATTTATCATTACTATAAAGTAAAATACTTTTATCTTTTGCATTAAAAGTGGAGGTAAATAGATAAGCTGTCTCAATTGTATTAAAAAGTGAAAAATCTAAATCATCCTGATAAAACTTTTTAATTGCCTCAAACTTTTTATGATCATAATCGCAAAAGCCCACTATTGTATGATTTTTTTTACGTACTTTTGTAAAAAGTTTAACAAATGAATCTAATCCGTTGCGGTTGAAAAAAACAACTTTTTTTAAAGATACTAAAATCATCTCTACTTTTAAATTTACAGTCGCTTCAACATCATCAATGCTTAAAAATGACGTTGTATTATTAGCATCTAAAAACCCCTGTGGTGAAAAAACACCAATGTTTTTTTTAACTACAGCTTTCATTCAATACCCATAACTGAAGCAAATTCTTCATATATATCCTCAACATAGTCAATTTGAAAATCAACAAAATCGTTTAGACCAGCTTTTATAAAAACTGGTTGGGATAGTTCATAAAAAAGTAAAAGGTGCATCCATTTTCCTAGTAAATTTATCTTTTCATCTTCTGATGGCTTGAGTCCCGATGAAGCTTGCAGAATTTGGGGCACAAGACTGCCCATCTCCCATTTATTGGCAATTTGCTCACAAATATCAAAAAGACCTATGCCACACAACCTAGTAAGAATTGTGTTAAAGTCAAGTGATTTAGTGGTTCTAAGCAGTGTCACATCCTCAATCTTTTCACAAAATAGAGCTTCTGCTACAATAACGCTCGAAGGAAGCAAACTTATGGCACTATATATATCTTTGTCGTCAATACCCAGATGTTTTAGTATAAGTTCCCATTTTTTTGATAGATTAGCCTGAAGCTCATAAAATGTTTTACTGTTTAGTTTAAACAGATGCCACTCTGCGGGGCTGAGAAGAGTGATAATATAATTATAAACAGTTTGCTGAGATAGAGAAACGCCAAGTATGCCAAATATTTGAGAGATTTCGCTGACCTCATTCTTAAATCCATATATAGGCTTATTGACTATGTTTTTTAAATAAGCTTTTAATGCCAAGTCACTCTCAGCAACCTTTGCCGCTTTTGTTAACTCACCATTATTCAATAAAGAGAGTGTCTCTTTTAAAACTTTTGGTTTAGGCGGTATCTTCTCTATAAAGCTGTCAATCTTATCTTTTGTTATCATATATACTACAATTTATTAAATTTTGTACATTTTATCTGCATAATAATAAAATATATATAAAAATTAAAAAGAAATTACTTTTTATTTAACATTAAGCATAAGTTTTGATTTAACTTGATATACTTCGCAACTTTAAAACCTATACAAAAGGAAGCTGATATGGCAAGAAGATGTGCTATTAGTGGCAAAGGCCCAATGAGCGGGAATAATGTTTCTCACGCTAAAAACAGAACAAAACGTCGTTTTTTATTAAACCTTAGAACAGTAAGAATCACCTTAGATGATGGTACTACTCAAAAGATTAAAATCTCTGCAAGAGAGTTACGCACACTTAAGAAACTTTCTTAAGTCAAAAGGAAATTTAATTGAATCTCTTAACGAGAATTCGAAAATTTCTGCATTGGGAGTCTTCTCCCAAACCTGATGTAAATCTTCTTCCAGAAATTTACTCCCACCTCAAGGCATTTCGCCTACCTCTAATTTTAACCGTAATGACAATGATGATTGGTACAATGGGCTATGTTATAATAGACGATTTCCCATTAATGGACGCAATTTATCAAACCGGAATAACTTTTACAACAGTTGGATTTGGGGAGATAGCTCCAATTTCAGATGCAGGTAGAATTTTTACAGTAACACTCGTTATAGCTGGTTTCGCAGTTTTTTCAAGTGCTATCGGTATTTTAATAGCTGAGTTAAATAGAGGACATATAGTTGCAATTTTAAAGGAGCGAAGAATGTTATATAATATAGCAAGGCTCAAAAAGCACTTTGTTGTTTGTTACCATAATGAGTATACGCTTGAAGTTACAAAGCAGTTGAGAAAGAATCATATACCGTTTGTAGTAATTGACCCGAGAGAAGAGATTCATGCATGGGCTGAGGAGCATAAATATCCAACATATTTAAAAGCAGAGCCACATGCAGAGCTAACAATGCTCAAGGCTCATCTAGCTTCTGCAAAGGGTCTTATAACGCTCTCGGATTCAATGAGCGATAATATTGCTTTAATCGCTTCAGTAAGGCTGTTTGAGAAAGAGCATTTTTTGCCAAGACCATACTATATTATCTCATCTGCAGAAACTGTTACTGACATAGAAAAACTCAAAAAACTAGGGGCCGACACTGTTGTCTCTCCAACAAAACTGACTGCTCAGAGAGTTAGTGCAATGGCAGCACGCCCTGATATGGAAAATCTACTTGAAGAATTTTTATATAAAAGTGATAACCCTTTAGATATGGAAGAGGTTGAAGTTCCAAAGTACAGCTGGGCAGTTTTGAAAAAGCTAAGAGAGACACACATGAGAGCCATCACTAATACATCTATTATTGGTATTACAAAAAAAGATGGGAAGTTCTTAGCTATGCCTAAGGGTGATGTTTTGATAACAAGTGAGTGTAAACTGCTTCTTATTGGAACTCAAAGAGATATTAACACAACAAAAGGGCTGTTGAGAAAAAGAGACAAGCCAAAGGAATTGAAATTTGTATAAGATAATTAATACGCAGGGTGGAGTTTGTGCTAGTGATGGTTTTTTCGCAGATGGCGTGAGCGCAGGTTTGAAAAAAAATTCTGCAAAAGATATGGCATTTATTTTCAGTGAAGATGAGTGTGAAGTCGCCTCAGTATTTACTACAAATAAAATGTGTGCAGCTCCAATAAGACATTTTCGTTCTATGGGTGAGTTTAAAACAAATTTTATACTAATTAACTCTAAAAATGCCAATGCAATGACAGGCAAATCAGGTATAGATGATATAAATGAAGTGTTGTCTACATGCAAAAATGTAAAAAATCCAATTATGAGCTCAACGGGAGTTATTGGTGTTAGACTGCCAAAACAAAAAATAATAGATGGAATTAAGCTTTTTGACTACTCTAAAAAAGATTCAAGTTCTGCTTCAAAAGCAATTATGACAACAGATACATTTGCAAAAGAGATATCGTTTAAAGTTGAACTTGATGATGGTAGTAGTTTCAGCATAGGAGCAATAGCCAAAGGTGCTGGGATGATAAACCCGGCAATGGCAACAATGTTATGCTTTATAACGACCGATGCACTTGTGAGTAAAAGTCAAATGCAAGAGGCTTTAGATGCTAGCGTTAAAAATACATTTAATGCCATTAGTGTTGATGGGGATACATCAACAAACGATACAGTTTTACTATTAGCAAATGGAAAAAGTGGAGCTTATGAGAAAGAGGCTTTTAAAGAGGCACTTTTTAATGTTATGCACTTTTTAGCACTAGAGATGGTTAGAGATGGAGAAGGTGCTACAAAGCTTGTTACATACAATGTAACAGGTGCAAAAGATGACAGAGAAGCTGAAATAGCAGCAAAAGCATTATCAGATTCACTTTTAGTTAAAACTGCTCTTTTTGGTGAAGATCCAAATTGGGGACGAATTGCTTCAACGGTCGGTGCTAGTGGTGTTGAAGCTAATGAGGAGAGTTTGAAAATTTCATTTGACAACTTATGTGTTTACGATAAGGGAGAGCTCTATTTTAACGAAGAGATGGAGAAACAATGTGCAGCAGTTATGCAGCAAAGTAAGTTTACCATCTCTTGTGACTTAGGTATTGGCGAAGGAAGCTTCAAGGCTTACGGCTGTGATTTGGGTCATGAGTATGTTAAAATAAATGCGGATTATCGCACTTAGTTTATTGGTAGTGAGATTTAAACTCTACATATCTTGATGCAGAAGCATATAGCTCTTTAACTTCTGAATCATTTAACTCCCTGACAACTTTAGCAGGGCTTCCCATAATCAGAGATCGTGGAGGGAAGATCTTGTTTTTAGTAACAAGTGCTCCTGCTCCAACAATAGATTCTTTACCAATAACAGCACCATCAAGTATTGTGGCACTCATCCCTATAAGACAAGCATCTTCAATTGTGCATCCATGAAGCATAACGCGATGACCTATTGTTACATCATCCCCTATTATCGTAGGGTGTCCATCACTTTTGTCATCTTTTTTATAGTGAGTTACATGTATCATGCTAAGGTCTTGAACACTCACTCTGTCACCAATTGTAATAAAGTGAACATCACCCCTTACTACAGTTCCAAACCATATAGAGCAATCAGTTCCACATGTTACCTCTCCAATTACATCAGCAGATGGGGCAATCCAAGTTCCTTCTCCGATTTTAGGATTGATTCCTTTAAAGCTATGTAACATATTAATTCTCCATGAAAATATTCGAAGCCAGCTCCTCAATAAAGCTGGCTGTCTCTTTTTTTGTTGCTCTTGAAACTCTGTTTACATAATCTTCTAAAAGTTTATGATTGTTTATTGTTTTAATGCCATCATTTTTTATCTTTATATAAGAGCCGTCACTTTGAAGTTCATAAGCTAAAGCATTGTCTGAACACTGAAGCTTTAGTATCTGCAAAATTTTATTTTTAGATTTTTCATCTTTTATAGCGGTTAACAGCTCTATTCTTCTTACTAGATTTCTTGGCATCCAATCAGCAGAAGAAATATAAACCTGAGAATCATCATTTTTAAAATAGAAAGTTCTTGTATGCTCAAGATATTTACCTAAAATTGAGATAACTCTAATATTCTCACTAACACCCTCTATTCCTACTTTTAAACAGCAGATACCACGAACTATAAGATTTATTTTAACACCAGCTTGACTTGCTTTGTAGAGTGCTCTTATTACATCTTCATCTACTAGTGAGTTTAATTTTGCAATTATCTCTCCATTTGGACCTTTTCTTGCCTCATTTTGAATAAGTGAGAGCAACTTTGGTTTAATCTGAGATGGTGACATGTAGAGTTCATCGAGCTTGCCTTTTTTACTAAATCCAGTTAGGAAGTGAAAAAATCTAGTAAGATCATTTGTGATTTCATCTTTAGATGTCATATAGCTCATATCGGTATATATTTTTGATGTAGCAGGGTTATAATTTCCTGTTCCTAAATGAGCGTACTGTTTTAGCTTGCCATTTTTTCTTCTAGTCACCAAGGTTGCTTTGGCATGGACTTTAAATCCACGGATACCATAAATAACATGTGCTCCAGCTTGCTCTAGTGCTCTAGCCCAAATAAGGTTATTCTCTTCATCAAACCTTGCTTTTAACTCAACCATTACCGTTACCTGTTTTCCAGACTCACTAGCAGCCATAAGTGCCTGAACAATAGGAGAATTTGTTCCTGATCGGTAAAGTGTCATTTTTATAGAGACAACATCAGTATCTTTAGCAGCACTTTGAATAAATTTTACAATCGGATCAAAACTTTCATATGGGTGATAGAGCAAAATATCTTGCTTTTCCAAGGTGGTAAAAATATTTTCAGCATTATCTAAAGGAGGCAGAGATATTGGCTTAAACGGTGCTGCTAGCAGGTGAGCAAAATTTTTATTTGAAACAATTTGCCATAGGCTTGAAAGATTTATAAAAGTATGGAATTTATAAATATCATCTTTGTAAACATTTGTATGACGATTGAAAAAGTTAATAATCTCTTCATCTGCATCTGAACCAACTTCAAGTCTAACCATAGCACCTTTTCTGCGAAGCTTTAGCCCCTCTTCAAGAATCTCCATAAAGTCATCAGCCTCTTCCTCTTCTATCTCAATATCGGCATTTCTAGTCACTCTAAAAGATACATACTTCAAAAGAGTGTAGCCAGGAAAAAGTTCTTCTACATGTTGAGCTATAAGGGAACCGATTGGAACATATGTGCCATTGTCAAGTTCTAAAAACCTTGTCAAAACCCTAGGAACACGAATAATACCAAATCTCTCAATTGCTTCGTTGTCGTCATCTTTGAGTTTAACAATAAGGCCAAAACTTAAGTTGTTAAGGTGCGGAAAAGGGTGTGTTGAATCAACAGCAATGGGAATAATTACTGGATATATATTTTCTTTGAAATATCTTTTGAGGTAGTTTTTTTCTTGTTGATTAAGTTCTTTGAATGATTTTACTCTAATTCCCTCAGGCTCTAGCTTCTTTAAAATTTCATTTAAACAGTGCTCAACTACCTGTTGTTCTTGATGAAGATATTGTCTTATTTCGCGAAGTTGCTGAAGGGGAGTTAGTCTGTCGGCGCTTGAGACAATAATACCAGCAGCAAAAAGTTTTTTCAATCCCGCAATTCTAATCATGTAGAATTCATCTAAATTTGTCCCATAAATAGCTAAAAATTTAAGACGCTCTAGAAGTGGAAGCGATTCATCTTGGGCTTGCTTTAAAACTCTAGTATTAAACTGTAGCCAAGAAATTTCACGATTGTTATATAAAAATGGATTTTTTAGATTTAACATTATTCACCCTATGTAGTTATATATTTTGGTGATTATATCCAAAAGCTTGTTAGAATATAGTTACTTGATAATACCTGTACCTAGGTAGTTAGCTGAGTGGTAAATAGTTACACCATTTTTTCGAGCATAGTATCTCATAAGAAGTTTTTGAAGAGTCGGCTCTATTGATGGAGCAAACCAAGCATTATTGCTAGTAGCAATAAGAAAATCAACATCTCCCTCATACAACTCTTTACATGTAGCCTCGTAACAGATTGCATTTCTAAATTTAACACCCTTAATTATGAAGTCTGTTGGTTTTGTTGCTGTTTTAAAGTCAGAAGCTCCTGCAAAAAAAGTATCATTAATGATTTTTTGAGCGAACTTAGGAAGAGGAATATACTCTCCAAATGGAACAAGAACCAACTTCTTAGCAACTTGATAATTGCCGTTTTCAAACATGTAAGTAACATTATAATTTGTATTGTTTTCAATCATAAGTGAGCCGGCAACTATTGTTATATCTTTTGATAGCTCTGATAGCTTTTCCAAAAGAGATGGCGCTTTATTCATGTAAAGAGGAAAAACAGATTCGGGAAATACAATCAAATCATAGTTACTTTCAAGAGCACTTTGTATCTCTTTAAACGCCATATTTAGAGTTGGAGTAAGAGTCTCTTCTTTCCATTTAATATCTTGGGTTATATCAGTTGAAACAAGTTTTATTTTTAGCGGAGCATCCTTTTGCGTTTGCGGGGCAAAGTTAAAAGCTAAAATAATTAGAAAAAGTGGTGCGTATTTGTATGCTCCTCTCAGGTATTTTGGAAGTGATAAGGCTAATAAAACGACTGCAAGTTGATATTTTAAAACGCCTATATAGCTATCTACAAATATAAGCTCGATTTGAAGCCAGTTCCAATCCATAGGCTCAAAAAAACTGAGTGCAAAAATCAAAATAGCCCTTATGTAGACTTTGTCAGTAAGTGCCAAAACACCGAAAAACAACATGTAGATAAGTGCAAAAATAATAGCTATAAAAGGGGTGAGGTATCCAACTCCGTTATATTCAAAACTGTATCCAATCCAGTAAAACCACAAAATTCCAATAAATAATCCAGCAATCAATATGGCTCTTTTTGGCATATATAAAAAAAATGCTAAAGATAAAATTGCAAAAAGAGTGTTTAGTAGTTTTAAAGTAATGCCTATATGTTCAAAATAGATAAAAGCACTGAAAAATAGAGCTGCTAGAACTCCAAATATTAGGTCAAATAGCAAAGGGTTTAAAGATTTTTTTATATTTTTAAATTTATTAATCAAGCTGATACCTCGTAATTAGAACAAAATTATAGCAGTATTCAGTCATTTATTAAGATATGTTTTGTATAATCGCCACAATTTATTCAAAGGAAACCCATAACCATGGAAATATTAAGTCAACTATTACCGTTCGTATTTTTAATCGCAATTATGTACTTCGTAATTATTCGTCCGCAACAAAAAGAGGCAAAAAGCAGAAAAGAGATGATAGAGGCTCTTAAAAAAGGTGACAAAATTGTTACTGCCGGCGGCGTTATTGTTGTAGTACACAAGGTAGAGGAACAATTTTTAAGCGTTAAATTCAACGATGATACAATAGTGAAGATTACAAAAGACGCTGTTTCTAGAAAGTTCGAGGATGAAGCTTAATTATCGCATAGTTGTTTTTGCACTTGCGATAATATTTGGAATATTTTTCTCTATTCCCTCGCTTTTGCAAACGCAAGATGGAAAAAAAGTCAATTTAGGTCTTGATCTTCAAGGCGGTTTACATATGCTTCTTGGTGTCAAAACTGATGAGGCTGTAAAATCTCGTATCAAATCAATCGCTGCAAGTATTAAACATTTTAGTGAACGCAATGATATCTTGATTGATTCACTTAAATTTGATGAGAGCTCAATTTCATTTACTGTCCTAGATGCAGATGATACAAAAGCTGTTCAAAAGCACTTATCAGAAATTGAAGGTGCAGTAGTAGCATTTGAAGGCGAAAACATCTCTTTGAGTCTAACTCCCGAAGAGGTTATTAGAACAGAAAAACAAGCAATAAGTCAAGCAATAGAGACTATAAGAAACAGACTTGACCAGTTTGGTTTGGCTGAACCTATCGTTGCAAGACAAGGTGAAGAGAAGATACTTGTAGAGTTGGCCGGTATTAAGACTCAAGAGGAAGAACAACGTGCGCGTGAACTTATCTCTCGCGCTGCAAAGCTTGAGCTTATGGCTGTTGATGAAGACAGATCGGCTAGAGTAGACAATATGAGTGTAGCAGATGCGGCAGAATATGGTGATATTATTTTAGAAGATGTAAAAAATTCTAATCTAAAATATCTTGTTCGTGAGATTCCAATCTTAGACGGAACAATGCTAACAGATGCACATGTAGGATTTGATCAAAATAATCGACCACTTATTAACTTCACCCTTAATGCAGAGGGTGCTGAGATTTTTGGAGACTTCACAGGTAAAAGTGTTGGGAAAAGATTGGCAGTAGTTCTTGATGGAAAAGTTTACTCTGCGCCAAATATAAATGAGCGTATTGGCGGGGGAAGTGGTCAGATTTCTGGAAATTATACTGTTATGGAAGCAAAAGATTTATCTATTGCTCTTCGTTCAGGCTCACTTTTAGCTCCAATTTATTTGATGGAAAAACGTTCGGTTGGACCAAGCTTGGGTGCTGATAGCATTAAAGCTAGCATGGTTGCTTTAATTGGCGGTTTTGTTTTAGTAATTATTTTTATGGTTGTTTATTATCGTTTAGCCGGACTTATAGCAAATATTGCTCTTGTAGCAAACTTGTTTATCATATTAGCTGTTATGAGTCTCTTCGGAGCGACGCTTACTCTTCCTGGTATGGCAGGTATTGTTCTTACTGTAGGTATGGCCGTTGATGCCAATGTTATAATCTCTGAGCGTATCCGTGAGCTTATTTATCAGGGTGTCTCTATCCATAAAGCGATAGAAGATGGCTATGCAAATGCAATGCGAGCAATTTTAGATGCAAATATAACAACACTTATTGCTGCTATTGTTCTTTACGCTTATGGAACAGGCGCAATCAAAGGTTTCGCTATTACTATTAGCATCGGTATTTTAGCTTCTATGCTTACGGCAATTCTTGGTACTCATGGTATTTATGAGATGCTAGAGAAGAAAATACAAAAAAGTAAAAATAACCGTTTATGGTTCGGGATAAAGGGCTAATTATGGAGTTTTTCAGATATACAAAAACCTTTAACTTTATGGGGAAGTCAAAACTTGCAATGATTATATCTATTGCAGTTGTGTTGAGTTCATTGGCTCTGTTGGCAGTTAAAGGACTAAACTACGGTGTTGATTTTGCCGGCGGAACAATAGTTCAAGTTAAATACACTTCAGTAGCTCCAATTGATGAAATGAGAGAAAAATTAAAGAGCAACAAGCTGTTTAACAGTGCTAGTATCACAGAGTTTGGGTCTGCTGAGGAAGTTGTAATCCGTATGAAAACAACAACAGGAAGTGTTACTGTTGATATCGGTGATGAAACAAGAGCCGCTTTGTCTGGCACAGGAGAGTTCGAAGTTCGACGTGTTGATATAGTAGGTCCAAAAGTAGGCAGTGAGCTAAAAGAGAAGGGAATAATGTCCCTAGTCTTAGCTGTTTTTGGTATTTTGGTCTATGTTGCATTTAGATTTGAGTGGAGATTTGCCGTTGCTTCAATAGTTGCACTTGTGCATGATGTCTCTATTGCTCTTGGTGCTATTACGCTTGTTGGTTTAGATGTTAACCTTGATGTTTTAGCGGCACTTTTAACAATACTTGGTTACTCACTAAACGATACTATCATTGTATTTGACCGTATCCGCGAGGGTGTAACCAATGGTAGAAATAGCGACCTCTCAGGGATTATTGACGAGTCAGTTACGAGAACATTGGCTAGAACAACTCTAACCTCTCTTACAACCTTCTTCGTTGTATTTACATTGTTTATGTTTGGCGGTGAGATTATTCATGCTTTTGCATTTACTCTATTAGTTGGTGTTGTAGTTGGAACATACTCATCAATCTTTGTTGCTTCACCGATTTTGCTTGCATTTGGTTTTGATGTGAAAAAATACCATATCAAGCTTGCACATAAAGCAAAAAGAGAAGCCGAAAAACAAAGAATGCGTGAACAATTCGAATCTGGAGTGATGTAAAACATCATTTTATTCTTATGCACCCATCCCTAGAGAGGGTGCAAATTCTTCAATTAAATATAATTATATTGTTAGCTTAGTTATTTTGTATAAAAATAATTAAGCTTAAGTCTCCTTTAGTTACAATTCCTGAAATTTAAGTGAAACAAGGATTTCTCAATGTCTGCATTGAAAAATATGTCAATTAAAGCAAAAGTTTTTTTGCTTGTTCTCGTACCAAGTATTATGTTTTTAATATATGTAGTATATAGTAATATTCAAGTAGGCAGTCTAATTAAGACAAGTGATGAGCAGTCGTTACGTTACAAGCAGATATTGATAGCAAAGGATATTAATTTTATTAATACATCTATAACACTCACAGCAATGGATATTATTATTGACAGGGCTGACGGTTCTGTCTCTTATGAAAGAGTTCAAGAGATAAATGACCTATTTTTAAAATTTAATAGCTATAAGGCAAGCTTTATAAAATCTGCAGACACTGAAGTAGAAAAAAGAAGTGCAAATGAAATTGTTAGAGCATTAGAGGCCCTAGAACCAGTTGTTAAGGTTAAACTAAAAAAGATGGTTGAATCAAATGTCACAGAAGAAGCATGGAATGCACTTGATAATGAGATTGATTCTATATCTGGCGGGATAGGTGAAAATATAAATACCGTTATATTGTCAATAAATGAAGAGCTTCAAGAAGCAGCTAAAAATGCAGTTCTTAAGCAAGAAGCACTAAGTATGAGCTCATTATATTCTGTAATTGCATTATTTGCAATGGTAATCACATTAGGGGTATTGATTTCCGGCGATATTATGAATTCGCTAAACAAAATGCTTAGTGTTACTAAGGATTTAGCAGAGGGAGAAGGGGACTTGACCCAAAGAGTTTATGTAGAATCTAAAGACGAGATAAGATTGGTTGCCCAAAATATTAACGGTTTTATAAAAAAAGTACAAATAAGTATTAGAGAGACCAAAGAGTTAAGTAGTGAAAATGCTGCTATTTCTGAAGAGCTGAGTGCCACAGTAAGAGTTATTCAAAAGCGTGCAATTGAGCAAGAAAAGGTAGTTGGTACTGCTGTAAAAACTTCTCAAGATATAAAAAACATAACTGCTGCTTCAGTTGAGACATCTGAGCATATGCGTGATGAGATGAGAAATGCCAATACTGCACTTGAAGAAACAAAATATAAAGTTTTAAACTTGACGCAAATTATTAATAAAAATGCTGAATCTGAAGCAGGATTAGCAACTCAGTTAAACCAACTTAGTCAGGATATAGACCAAGTAAAAGAAGTTTTAAATATTATTAGTGATATAGCAGACCAGACAAATCTATTGGCACTAAATGCTGCTATAGAAGCTGCACGAGCAGGAGAACATGGAAGAGGCTTTGCTGTTGTCGCCGATGAAGTTAGGAAGCTAGCAGAGCGTACGCAAAAAACATTATCAGAGATAAGTACAACAATCGGCGTTGTAGTGCAATCTGTCAATGATAGTAGTCAAGGTATGAATCAAAACGTAGAAGAGTATCATGCAATGGCACTAATCGCTTCTAGCGTGGAAGAGCAAATAATAGCTGCAGCACAAGTTATGGAGAACTCTTCATTGGAAGTAAATTCAGCTTTACAGACAACAATAAAAATAGGCCAAGATTCTGAAACGATAATGTCTCAGATAGGAACAATAAATAATATTTCAAAAGAAAATGGGCTTAGTGTTACTGAAATTCATAAAGCTTCTGAACATTTACACAGACTTACTGAGAGTTTACAAAATAAATTAAATGGTTTTAAGACTTCAAAATAATTTAATTTATAAAAGTTGCTGAACCCGAATAAGTGTAGATAGCAATATCGCACTTTTATCTACATGCGAACTTTTCATTTTAAGTTCACTCTCTAACAAAAGTTCATGCAGTTTATAGTAGGTGCTCGGTTTAAACTTTATTGAAAGAGCAGCTTTTTCATCAACTACAAATTTTGGAGCAGGGTAGCCTAGTATTTCCAAGGCGTTTGGAGCTCCATTGACTCTTATGTATATGTTAAACATGTAGAGTTGTGTAAGGTAGCTTGTTATAGCGGTCACAATTCTTATCTCGTCTTCACCATGCTCAAGAATATTCTCCAGCTCACTTCTAAAATCTTTTTTATTTAAAATCTTTTTTATTAACTCATCTATATTTACAAGCGCAAGTCCAAATACTAAGTTATCTACATCTTTTGTCGTTATTGTTCTATCGTAGACTCTGAATTTATCAATCTCGTTAGAAGCTAGGGCAATATCACAATGATGTATGTTTAGAAGGTGTGTTATGGTGTAGTTGTCTATATTTACCTTTTTGTCACGTGCTATTTGAGATAGTGCAAAAATAGCTTCACTTTGGCTCGGATTGAAAAATCTAACAGACATGGCAGTTGTTTTACCAAAAGCACTCTTGCTATTATAAGTTTTATGATCACTACCATAATAAGCATACACAAAGATGTTGTCTCTATTTTTTTCACAGTAATCTATTAAAATATCCAAATCTTTTTTAGGGACTTTTTTTTCACTTTTAATGATTAAAATATTTTGACCACCAAAAAGAGAGGCTTGAGAAAGATGGGCTTTAGCAGAGTTGAAATTATATTCATCATGGTAGTAAGACAAAGTTGAAGCATCTTGAATATCAGTGAGTTTTTTAGTGTATATGTCAATAAGAAAACTGCTCTCACCAAATAGCACAAAACTATTCGAAAGAGAGTTGTTTTGAATATGTTTATCTAATTCACTCTTGTACACTAGTCAATATCTTTTTGTACAACTCTTGCAAATATTTTAGCTTTGGCGATATCTACCTTGTCAATACAGACTGTCACATCTTCAAAGAGAGTTGCATTTTCACTAGAGGTTATATTTAGTTTTGCACCTTTAATCTCATCATGTAGTTCAGCTTTTACCTCAGGGTCAGTTGAACTTATTCGTGCTTTAAACTCTTTATTTATATTTTGCTCAGCCCATCTTGCAAACTTTCGTGCCATAAATTCAACTTCTATAGTACTTGCTTCTCTCTCTTTTTCACTTATTGTCATGCTTAGAGACTCTATATTTCTAAGAACATATGACCCTTCGGCAGTATCGTTATTGTTAATTGCCTTTAAAAGCCTGTGAACTATAAGGTCGCTATATCTGCGAATTGGCGAAGTAAAGTGCGTGTATGCCTCAAAGCCTAGACCAAAGTGCCCAGAGTTCATCGGAGCATATCTAGCTTGCATTTGAGAACGGATAATAAGAGTGTCTACCTCGCTCTCTAAATCCATCTCTCTGGCTTGCTTTTGAATATCTGTAATTGTCTCTTTTATAGTCTCTTTTATATCTATAAACATTCCTATTCCGGCTAACTCTTGGTATAGTTTTTGAATCTTTACCTGATTTGGAGGCTCATGTATTCTAAAAATCCCTCTTGCAAACTGTGAAGCAGCTGCTTTGTTTGCTAAAAGCATACAATCTTCTATAAGTGCATGAGAAGGTGTCTCCTCGGCATAAGTAGTTGAGATTAAATTTGAATTTTCATCAATTTGCATCTCCAACTCCATTGAGCGGAAGTCATAGCCGATTTTCAGTCTTTTTTCTTTAAGCTTGTCTGTAACAACTCTAAGTTTAGTAATATAATCAAAAATTTTCACTTCATCAGAATTTTTAGCTTTTAATTCATTATTAAAATATGCATCAATCTCTTCATAGTTAAATCTTCTGTCTGAGTGTATTATTGCCTCATAAACCTTTGATTTCACTACTTCTAGACTATTAAGATCTAGCTTCATCTCAAAAACATAAGCCAGTCTGTCTACATGTGCCTGCAGAGAACATAGAGTTTCACTAAGTTGGCGGGGAAGCATTGGTATCGAGCGGTGAGGAAGATAGATGGAGAAACTTCTGTAAATTGCTTCATTGTCTATCGGACCAAATGGCGTTACATATTCACTAACATCGGCAATGGCAACATACAAAGTTGTGTTGTTATCATCCCAGTATATTGCATCATCAAAATCTTTTGCTGTAACAGGATCTATTGTGCAAAAAGGGAGCTTTCTTAAATCAACTCTTTTTGGATATTTTGAAGCATCTACCTCTTTAAAAGATGTGGCAACCTCTAAAACTTCAGGCTCAAATTCATCATGTTTATTAAATTGTGCAAGAACTATTTTTTCATCAACAAGAGGGTCTTTCATGTTTCCAAGTTTTTCCATTATTGTGTAGTCTTGGTTGTTCACTTTAAATACATCACCGTCGCTGTATGAGTTTAGCTCTTTTGGAGTCATCTCTACACCAGTCGGAAAACCTGTCTTGAGGTCTGCTAAAGATTTCGCACCATCCTTGGAGGTGATATAAGCAACGCTGTAAGTTTGTGCACGACCTACTATTTCGACTATTTTGGCACTTGGAGCACCTCTTTTACCAAGCAATCTTTGTGCTATAACAAGGTCACCCTCTTTTGCTTTAGCAAAGTCGCCATCTTCAATAAAAAGATCTTTAACATTTTCACCGATAACATTTAGGTAGGCGGTTGAACTTTGAACTAGCCCTAAAGTACCTGCACGGTACTTGGAATTAAATTTGTATACACCCTCTTTTTCGGTAATATATTGTTTATCCAAAAAATCGTTCACATATGAAAGTTCATCTTTAGAGATGTCCTGCTCACTCAAACCATGAGTGAGTCTTATAAGAAGTGATTTCATTTATAATTCTATAAGTTTTCGAGTGCTTTTTCAAAGCTTTCTAAATGTAGGCCATATTTGGCAATTAGTTCTTTTGCTTTATCAATACTCTCTTCAGTGAGAACGCCATTTATTGGAACAGCTGTGCGGACGACCTGCAAGATTTGAGCAGCTTTTTTATCTGCTTCATCTGCTTTGTCCGGGTTTTGACAGTTAGCTATTGTGTTAACTAGGCCTGATTCAAATCTCCAATGCTCAAATATAGTGGCACTTACTTCAGGAGTGTCAACACCGGCAATTTTCCTCTCAGCTTCTTCCACATCCTGAAGCTCTTTCAAAGCATCTCTAAACT
Organism: Candidatus Sulfurimonas baltica; assembly: GCF_015265455.1. Taxonomy (NCBI): domain Bacteria; kingdom Pseudomonadati; phylum Campylobacterota; class Epsilonproteobacteria; order Campylobacterales; family Sulfurimonadaceae; genus Sulfurimonas; species Candidatus Sulfurimonas baltica. The sequence goes on from NZ_CP054492.1 coordinate 458,112, forward strand.
CAACTTCTTTTTTCTCAGCCTTTATATGCTGAGCTATTAATACTTTACCAATCTCAACAAGAAATGCAGCTGGGGATAAAACACCAAGCAGTTTACCTTCTGTTTTTAGACACCATGCAGTAGTGAGTCCATGTTGCTTTTTGGAGAGGACGGAAAACATGTCACTATCTATGCCGTAAGGTGATAAATCAAGAGAAAAGCTTTTTTTAACAATACTTGCAAGTGCGAAGCCTCTTACCGTCCCCATTCCAAAGAGCCCTACCGCCTGACTTATAGCATTTATTTCACGAGAAAATCCATAAAGAGGGGAGTTGGCAGCCTTTAGAATATCGGCAGTTAGAAGAGGATCTTTTTCAAGAATTTTTACCATATCGTTAAAGCTACTATCAGGGTTTTGATAAACAGCTTCTATCTGCATTGCAGATTCTGGAAGTGGCGGTAGTTGTTTGATCTTTTTTAGTATGTCTTCAGTCATAAAGCCCTCGTTAATTTGTATAGTTATGAGTTAATTACATAATTATAGTACATGTAGATAAAAACATACTGAATATTTACAAATTGCTGTTATTATTTTTATCTTAAAAGTAAAAAAAGGAATGGAATGCAAAGAGAGGCAATGCTGATACAACTAGGTTATGCACCAAATGATGCTTTAGTTAAGCAATTACAGAGAATTGAAGAGAACACTGCAGGGTATGAAAAAATACAAAAACATATTATGGATTTACATGACCACCTTAAAGTAGATGAGTCTTATGTGGCAATGTCAAATACCAATGACTGCTTTAAGATTAAAATAGAGTCTCCAAGCTTAGAAATAGCACAAGAAGCACACGAAAAGATAAGGCACTTTAGTGAAAAATTTAAAATTACGGTTAATAAATTGGACAACAAAGAGACCTATTATATAGTTGGGTTTAACCATTAGTGAGATTTTTTTGAAAGAGCCCATGAGCATAGAGGGTTATGATCTTTTAACCCAAGAGTTTAAGTACTTACTTGAAGTCGAAAAACCAAAGGTTGCATCAGAAAAATTAGTTGCAGCCGCTCAAGGTGATAGAAGTGAAAATGCCGATTATCATGCTGCAAAAGAGAAACTGCGTTTTATTGATAAAAGGCTTTTTTATCTAAACTCAATGATTGCAAAATCACAGATAGTAGATCCATCCATCTATTCACATGTAAAAGTTTGCTTTGGAAGCAGTGTTAAGCTTTTGAATATTGAAAGTGATGAAGAGGAGAGTTACACACTTTGTGGAGTTTTGGAAACTGAACCGGAAAACGGATTAATCTCTATTCACTCCCCAATCGCCAAAGCTTTACTTGGCAAGAGCGTAGGTGATGAATTTGTTTTAAGACTTCCTAACGGTAAAAAAGAGTACGAAATTTTAGAAATAAAGTATGAAAATATCTTCTCGTTAAAGAAAAATATCAGAACAAAAGCAGACTTTTCCTTTCATTAAAATTCTTTTTACCTCATATTAGATATAATCCATTTTTAAAAACTAAATTTTTAGGATTCACCAGTGAGCCAACAACTAGAAAACATCGAAGAACAGTTATCAAACCATAAGCTTTCCCAAGAAGATTACACACATATAAAACAGATTTTAAATCGTGAGCCAAACTTAGTAGAACTAGGTATTTTTTCGGCTATGTGGAGTGAACACTGCTCTTATAAATCTTCAAAAGTACACTTAAAAGGGTTTCCAACTAAAGCGCCATGGGTTATTCAAGGTCCAGGTGAAAATGCAGGTGTTATTGATATTGGTGGTGGCTATGCTGCTGTTTTTAAGATGGAATCACATAATCATCCAAGTTTTATAGAGCCTTATCAAGGTGCGGCAACTGGTGTTGGTGGGATTATGCGCGATGTATTTACAATGGGTGCCCGTCCTATCGCTAACTTAAATGCTCTTAGATTTGGTAATGTTTTAAATGATGACAAAATATCTGCTCATCAACGTTACCTTGTTAGAGGTGTTGTTGCTGGAATCGGCGGTTATGGAAACTGCATGGGTGTGCCAACTATTGGTGGTGAAACAAGTTTTGATGAGTGTTATAACGGAAATATTTTAGTAAATGCATTTACTTTAGGTCTTGCAAAAACAGATGAGATTTTTTACGGCAAAGCTGAGGGTATAGGCAATCCGGTAATGTACGTTGGTGCAAAAACTGGTCGTGACGGTCTAGGTGGTGCGGTTATGTCTTCTGATAGTTTTACGGAGGAGTCAAAATCTCTTCGTCCTACTGTTCAAGTTGGTGACCCGTTTACTGAAAAACTTCTTCTTGAGGCGTGTTTAGAGTTGTTTAAAACTGACTATGTTGTTGGTATTCAAGACATGGGGGCAGCCGGACTTACATCTTCTTCTTTTGAAATGGCTGGACGTTCTGGTTCAGGGATGATAATGCATCTTGATAAAGTTCCTGCTCGTGAAGAAAATATGACTCCTTACGATTTTATGCTTTCAGAGAGCCAAGAGCGTATGCTTTTATGTGCTAAGAAAGGTTCAGAACAGGCAATTATTGATATCTTTGAAAAGTGGGATTTAGACGCTGCTGTTATTGGTGAAGTAACTGCAACCGGTAACATGGAATTGTTCTGGCATGGAGAGAAGTGTGCGGAAGTTCCAGTAGACCCGGTAAGTGAAGAAGCACCAGAGTTAAACCGTCCAATGAAAAGACCAAAATACTTAGATACGATTGCCAATGTAACTATTAATGATTTTGACAAAGTGTCAAATCAGACGGCGTTTGAAACACTGACAAAAAGTATGGAAGTGGTTGATAAAGCATGGATATACACTCAGTACGACTCAATGGTACAAACCAACACAGTTAAAAATGGCGGGATGCTTGATGCCTCTGTTATTCGTATAAAAGAGAATGGAAAAGCTCTTGCTATGTCTGCTGACTGTAATGTGCGTTATTGCTACATTGACCCTAAAGGTGGAGCTGCTGCTGCAGTTATTGAGAGTGGTAGAAATGTAGCTATGAGTGGTGCTAGACCACTTGCTATTACAGATTGTCTTAACTACGGAAACCCTGAGAATCCGGAAGTTATGTGGCAATTTGGAGAGGGTTGTCTTGGTATAAAAGAGGCATGTGCTGAGCTAACTACCCCTGTTATTGGTGGAAATGTCTCTCTTTATAACGAGACAAATGGTGTTTCAGTTTTTCCAACACCATCAATAGCAACTGTTGGTGTAAATGATGATCAGAACAATGTACTTATGTCTAGCTTCCAAGGTGAGGGCAATGCTCTTTATCTAGTTGGCGAGTCAATGTCTGAATTTGGCGGTTCGCTTTATATGAAAGAGATTTGTGGCACCGTTGCAGGAACTCTTCCTGAGATAAACTACAAAAGAGAGTTAGCTCTATGGGAATTAGTAATTGAGGGTAACAAAAAACACTTACTGGAGTGCGCTAAAGATGCAAGTTCTGGTGGTGTTGCTATTGCGTTAGCTAAAATGTCTGCAACTTCAGGTCTTGGATGTGATGTTGAAATGAGTGTAGAAGATGAGCGTGATATTTTTGCTGAGTCTATGAGTAGAGCTATCATTGAAGTTAAACCTGAAAATCAAGAAGCTTTTGAAGCAATGCTTGATGAGTCAATGGCTTGTGAGAAAATCGGAACAGTAGGTGGAGAAACTATCAAAATTAACGATGTTACTATGAGTATGAGCGCACTTAAAGATAACTATTTCAACACATTTCAAAAAGTTATAGAGAGAGATATCTAATCTTTCTCAATGGCTTTAAACCCATCATAAATTACAAAAAAACAAACTCATAATTTTTACTCACAAAACTCCTTTATATATGTAGCAATCTAATCTTAAGTCATTGGCTGAAATAATGATCTTGGCATAAATTTGTATTCAGTCACTCCTTAAGATACTTTTTGTATAATCTCTCTAATTAATTTAAAGAAAAGGTGTCAATATGGATTGGGGTAAAGTAATATATGTATTTTTCTCGTTGATGAGTTTAACATCAATAGCTGGGTTCTTGTATGAGCATAGCGCTACGGCATTGTTTGCTGCTGGCAGTTTAAATCTGGTCTCAACGTTTTTAAAAATTGGTGTTAGAAACCTTCTCTCTGCAGAACTTTTAGCCTCATCTTTGGTGGCAGACTTACACCTTATTCCAGCTTTTATCTATCTGCAAGTTGTTGGAAATATAGAGTGGGCAATTGCTCTTACAATCGGTGCATTGATTGCAAATGTTTTCTCGATGGGTCTTGTTTATATAGAGAGTTCAAAAAATCGTGATGATTATTAGAGTTTACTGCTAGTTCGTAAAAGGAACAATATCCCTTTTACTTCGCTTGCGCCGCACAGACGACCGAAGCAAGACTCCTCTGGAGTCAAAAAATCATAATAGATTAGGAAATATAAAATTTGGAATATAGTTCAAAGACCATAGAAAAAGAGTGGCAGGAGTATTGGGCAAAAAACAAAAGTTTTGAGCCAAGTGAAGATTTTACAAAAGAGAAAAAATACATTTTAAGTATGTTCCCGTTTCCAAGCGGAAGACTTCATATGGGGCATGTAAGAAACTATACTTTAAGTGATACTTTTGCAAGATACTACCGACAACAAGGTTTTAATGTCCTTCATCCAATAGGCTTTGACAGTTTTGGTATGCCAGCTGAGAACGCAGCTATTAAAAATGGTTCACACCCTAAGGGTTGGACTTATGACAATATAGACTATATGAAGGGTGAATTTAAAACTTTAGGTTTCTCTTTTTCTAAAGAGCGTGAACTAGCAACTAGTGATGAGCTTTACACTAAGTTTGAACAAGGTTTTATTATAGACATGTTTGAAAAAGATCTTCTTTACCGCAAGAAAGGTCTTTTAAACTGGTGCCCTCATGATCAGACAGTTTTAGCAAATGAGCAGGTGGTAGACGGGTGTTGTTGGAGATGTGACACTCCAATTGTTAAAAAAGATATGAATCAGTACTACTTTAAAATAACTCAGTACGGTGATGAACTTTTAGATGATTTGAAAAAGCTTGAGGGTGGCTGGCCTAAGCAGGTTCTAACTATGCAAGAGAACTGGATAGGAAAATCAAATGGACTAGCTTTTGACTTTTTCTTTGATGATGAATCATCTTCTAAACTAAATAATAAATTTAAAAGTTTTGATGTATTCACAACTCGCCCGGACACTATTTATGGTGTGAGCTATACTGCACTTGCTCCTGAACATGAAATAGTTACCTATATGATTGAGAATTCACTACTAAGCGATGAAGTGATATCTCAAATAAAAAACATGAAAACTACTTCATCAATAGATAGACAAAAAGAGAAATCAGGTGTCTCTTTAAACCTACATGTAGTGCATCCTTTAACTGGTAAAACAGTTCCTGTGTGGGTTGCAAACTTCGTTCTTATGGACTACGGCTCTGGGGCTGTTATGGCAGTTCCAGCTCATGATGAGAGAGATTTTGATTTTGCCAAGAAGTACGACTTAGAGATTAAAGCAGTAATAAAACCTTTTGACGATGAGCTTAGTGAAGATAAGGCTTATACAGAAGTTGGTGAACTTTTTAACTCAGGGGAGTTTGATGGACTTAACTCTAAAAAATCTCAGTACAACATCATTAAATATTTTGAAGAGAATAAGATAGGTAAAAAAACTACTAATTATAAACTAAAAGATTGGGGTGTTTCTCGTCAGAGATATTGGGGTGCCCCTATACCATTTGTCCACTGTGATGATTGTGGCATAGTGATGGAGAAAAAAGAGAACCTTCCAATTGCTCTTCCACAAGATGTTGAGATTACGGGTGAGGGAAATCCTCTTGACAATCATCCTACATGGAAACACTGCAAGTGCCCTACATGTGGCAAAGATGCTTTAAGAGAAACTGATACTATGGATACATTTGTAGAGTCTTCTTGGTATTTTTTACGTTTTTGTGCATCACCGAAAAATTGGGAAAAAGAGGCATTTTCAAAAGAGCAGATTAAGTATTGGATGGGCGTTGACCACTATATTGGTGGAATTGAACATGCAATACTACATCTTTTATACGCAAGATTTTTTACAAAAGTTTTTCGAGACTTAGGTTACTTGGATTTTGATGAGCCATTTGACAGACTCCTGACTCAGGGAATGGTTCTTAAAGACGGCGCTAAAATGTCTAAATCAAAGGGTAATACAGTTGACCCTGATGCTTTAATAGAGAAATACGGTGCAGATACGGCAAGACTTTTTATACTTTTCGCAGCTCCTCCGACACAAGAGTTAGAGTGGAACGACAGTGCGGTAGAGGGTGCTTATAAGTTTATAAAAAGATTTTTTGACAGAAGTTCAAATGTAGTAAAAACAAACACAATTCCTGTAATCAACCATTCATCACTCTCAAAAGATGAAAAATTTGCAAGAAAAAAGGTTTATGAAGCATTGGTTCGTGCAAATGATGTTTATAATGAGAGATATACTTTTAACACTATGATAGCTGGTGTTATGGAAGCTATTAATGCTCTAAACACTCAATCAAATAGTGATATTTGGAGTGAAGGTTACTGGATACTATCTTCAATAATGGAGCCTGTAATTCCACATGCTTGCTGGGAAATAAGCAGTAAATGTTTTTCACTTAAAAATCTTTGTGCTCAAAAAGTTTTAGAAGAGGTTTTTGTCGAAGATTCCATAACACTAGGTGTTTCAATAAATGGAAAAAGAAGAGCAGAGATTGAAGTTGCAATTGATGACTCCAAAGAGAATATAATAGCAACAGCCAAAGAGAGTGCCTCTAAATGGCTTGAAGGTACAGATATAATCAAAGAGATTTTAGTTCCAAACAAGCTAGTTAATTTTGTAGTAAAAGGGTAGATATATGACTTATGCACAGACTAAAATAACTCTGATTTCTTTCGTTGTTCTTTTGACAATTAGTGCATGTGGTTATAGTCCAAGTGCAAAGTTTGCTCGCAACTCATTAGGTGATAAAATAAGTACGAGTGTAGTTATCTCAGCACAAGACCCAGAAAATACTGTTATTATTAAAGATGCTGTAGACAGGGCTATAATAGAGGTTTTTCAAGCATCGTTAGTAACTAAAGCACTCTCTGATACTCACCTTATTTTAAACATGGGTGCGCCTAGTTATGTTCCAATTGTTTATGATGTTAATGGCTATATTGTGAGCTATAGAATGAGTGTTACCCTCTCTATAGAGAAGTTGAATAATGGCTTGTCAAAAAACTATTCGGCTAAGGGGAACTATGATTTTGCAGTTGCCCCAAATGCTATTGTGACTGATCAGCAGAGGTTTGAAGCTATTGGCTTTAGTACACAAAGGGCTATTAGATCGTTTATAGCGCAAGTGTCTGCCGAGGGTGCTAGATCTAAAAAGTAAAAGCTATACAAATGAGGAGAAAATATGACTATTCAAGGGATCATTAAAAAAGCTGTACAACGATTAGAATTAGAGGGAAAACTATTAACACCTGATTTCTATGCTGAGGCATTCTGTACTGAGCTTAGTAAAGCAGGAATGAATATAGAAGATTGCTCACATGTAGAAAAATTCAAAGATACTCTAAATAAAGAGTTTCAAAAAGAGATAACTCAATATAGAGTAAAAACTATGTCGGAGCTGGCACGCTTTTTAATCTCAAAACTTAATAGAACCAATAGCTCACACTGCGCAAATTTACTAGAGTCAGAGACAATTTTTATAAAAAGAGTGCTTCAGGTTGTTGAGGTACTTCATAACAAAGAGGCGAGTGATTTAGCCAGAAAAAGTATTGATTTATTAAATAATGAGGCATCGGCCACTCAGATAGATCAATTTAGACAACTATGGGTTAATTTTATAACTACTTATGATGATACTTTTTTAGAAAAATTAAAATCTTTGGGTCAAATTGATAATACTGATTTAAAAAAGAGCATAGAGAGCTTGAATATTATATCATCTGACAAATTGGTAGCTCCAATGGAATTATCTTCAATAGCTTCTTTGTTGGTTGCATCATTAGTTCCTTCAATTGCTTCGAGTGTAAATGAGAAAATAGCCAGCATAAGTCAAAAAATTAAGAAAAATCCATCACTTTTAGAGAGTGTTAGTGTTGAAGCTGAGATTAAATCTGCTATATCTTTAAGAATTGCACTTGATAAACAGAGTGTTAGAGATATGATTACGTCACTTGATGGTGTCCTTGATAAACTCTCACTAAGATTAATTGATATGATTGAACGTTCAGACAGTTCCACTGTTGAGATTCAAAAAATAAAAGTTGAACTGGAAGAGTATAATGAAGATCCTATTACTAATTTTAAAATTGCCCACAAAAAACTTTTTACAATAGCAGTAGCACTCGAAGAGAATACTCAAGCTTTAAGCAAAGACTTAAAAAATCATAATGGCGAAGTAAAGGCACTCTCCAACAAAATAGTATTATTAGAAGAGGAGCTGAAGAAAACAAGAGAAGAGTCTAAAGAAGATTTCTTAACAAAACTAAGCAACAGACGAGCATTGGATGAGCTTATAAGTATCAAAGAATCTGAATTTGAGAGATATAACCATAACTTCAGTATTGTTATGTTTGATCTTGATTATTTTAAAGCTGTGAATGATAATTACGGACATGACGCTGGGGATGCTGTGCTGTCCGCTTTTGCAAAAATACTAAAAGCTGAAGCAAGGAATGTTGATATTATTGGAAGATTCGGTGGCGAAGAGTTTATGGCACTTTTGGAAGAAACAAATGCTGAAGGCGGCGCTATATTCGCTGAAAAAGTTAGAGTAAAAGTTGAAAAAGCTAGGTTCATGTATAAAGGAGAGAGAATAGAAGTTACCGTAAGTTGTGGAGTAAGCGAGAGAAGCAAACACCCATCGATTGATACTTTAATTAAATCTGCCGATGAAAACCTTTATAAAGCTAAAAAAGATGGCAGAAACAGAGTCGTGCATTAGTGAAACTGCAAGAGTATTTAAGCGCAAAGCCGCTCTATTATAAAAATATTGATTATACACGTATGCCTCGCATATATGAAAAGATAAAATCATCTTTACATATTCCTAAAATAGTCCATATTATAGGGACAAACGGCAAGGGTACGACAGGTCGCTTTTTAGCTCAGGCACTCCACTCTATCGGCTTGAACTGTGGACACTATACATCACCTCATATTTTAAAATTTAATGAGAGAGTTTGGCTAAATGGCAATGATAGCAGTGATGAGATTTTAGAAAATTCACATGTAGATTTGCAAAAGCTTTTACCAAAGTCTGATTTAGACTCTCTTAGTTACTTCGAATACACAACTCTATTGGCTATGATAGCTTTTGCCGGGTGTGATTATATTATTATGGAAGCCGGACTTGGCGGTGAGTTTGATGCCACGGCAGTATTTCCAAAGTGTTTAACGCTTGTTACCCCTATTGCTATGGATCATGAATCGTTTCTGGGTTCAACTATAGAAGAAATTGCGACAACAAAATTAAATGCCATACAAAACAGTGCTATTTTGGCTTTTCAAAATGAGAGTGATGTATACAAAGCGGCAAACGATATAGCAGAGAAAAAATCTGTAAGTATTTATAAAATTGATGAGTTTTTAGACGAGAATGATAGAAAAAATATAGATCTTATTTCTAAGGAACTCTCCCTTGCCCCGTATTTGAGTAACAACTTGTCTTTAAGTATAAGCGCATTAAACTTTTTAAAAATAGAGTATGATATTGCCAATTTTAAAAATGCAAAACTATTTGGCAGATTGTCTAAAATAGGCAAAAATGTTATAGTTGATGTTGGTCATAACCCATTAGCGGCAAAGAGCATTGTTGATGCATTGAGCCCAGATAAGTATATAATAATTTATAATAGTTATAAAGATAAGAACTACAAAGATATACTGCAAATATTAAAGCCAATATGTCTACATGTGGAGATTATAGAAATAGATGATGAAAGAATAGAATCAGTAGAGGTACTTAAAAGTACTTTAACTTCTTTAAAGATAAAATATACTATATTTAAAGAGGTTAAACCGAACTATAATTATTTGGTTTTCGGATCTTTCAGTGTTGTAGAAGCTTTTTTGAAAGGACACAATGTATAACCACTTTACTATTACCATACATGATGACAACGGGGTAAAGCAGTTTAAGTTGCATCAAATTATAAAAAAAGCTATTTTTTATGTGGTGGTTTTTTTTGGATTTGTCGGTTTTACCGCAGTAGTAACTATTCTATATTTAAGCAGTTCCGTTGACGCAATGGAGCTGAAGAGGCAAGATATAGAGGATGCCTATATATCATTAAAAGAAAAAAATATAGCGCTGGACGAGAGTATCAAACATACACAGTTGGCACTTATAGATAAAAAAAAAGAGCTTACGGAAGTTTCCGACTCACTCTCCGAGATAGAGACTCTTATAGGGATATCCCCAGTTGCTGATATGACACTTACTGAAAGAGTGAATGCTACTAAGCTCAATTCTGAGCATATGGCAACTCTCTTGCAGTTTATACCCAGCGGTTCACCGGTAGAATATAAAGGTGTGACTAGTACATTCGGTTACAGAATTCATCCAACGCTAGGCTCCAAAGAGCTTCACCGCGGTATTGATATGAAAGCGCAAATGCGGACACCTGTATATGCAACGGCCGATGGAATAGTCGAATGGGCTGGGCTTCACAAACGTAGCGGCTTTGGCAATCTTGTAATACTTCAGCATAATTATGGTTTTAGGTCATACTTCGGACATTTAAACCAAATTGTGATAGAATCAGGAAAATTTGTAAAAAAAGGTGATTTAGTCGCCTATACCGGTAATTCAGGAATGAGCAGCGGCCCACATCTCCATTATGAAATTAGATTTATTCAAAGGGCGGTGAACCCTTTTGAATTTGTAAAATGGAGTGTAAAAAATTATAAAGAGATATTTGAAAAGGAAAAAAAAATACCATGGCAATCTTTAATAACAGCGACAGCACACATAAAAGTACCAAACCCGACACAAACACTACCATCATCACAGCTGGCTCTAAAATAAAAGGTGAGATGAATCTAGCCTGTGATCTATATGTAGATGGTGAGTTTGAGGGTGTTATCCACTCAAATAAAGAGGTAAACATTGGTAAAAACGGACATATTAAAGGTGATGTCTCTACAAAAAGATTGGTAGTTCAGGGGTATATAGAAGGTAGTATTCATGCCGCTAGAGTTGAGATAAAAGCTAATGGAAGAGTAAATGGAAGTATTGAATCCAGTGAGCTGGTTATTGAAGCAAAAGGTATTTTTGAAGGAAACAGCACAGTAATAGATGCCACAAAAGCTCCAACAATATTGCCCGCAGATACAATAGTAAAAAATATTGAAAAAGAGGAGATAAAATCATAGTCCTCTTTAGTCTACAGTAATGTCTCAAAATTTATTATTTAAACACTTTAAAACGGCGCAAACCTCTGAGTTGGAGATTCTTATTTGTGAGGACTCAAAAGAAGCTTTTGAACTGCAAAGCGTAGCCAAATTTTTCAAACGTGATGTTTTGGTCTTTCCAGATTTCAGAGCAGGGTTTGGAGATGATTTAAGAGTTTTCAAAGAGGAACTTCATCAGCTTTTTTCTGCTCTTAGAACATACTACACAGCCAAAAAGAAGCCACTAGTAATCTCCCCTTTAAAAACATTGCTTTTTAATCTGCCAAAAGAGAGTTTACTTAACTCAACTACCATAGAGTTTGCAGAGAAAATAAGACTGAGTGAGTTTAAAGAGCAGATGCTGTTTTGGGGTTACAACTTTGTAGATATGGTTCAGGTTGAAGGAGAAATATCTTTTCGCGGAGATATTATAGATATCTATGCCCCAGCTTCTAAAATGCCTATTCGAATTTCACTTTTTGATGATGAGATAGAGCAGATAAAATATTTTGAATTAGAGTCTCAAAGAACACAAAAAGAGGAGCTCGACAGCTTTGTTATAACACCAGCTTTTTACTCTTTAGATGAAGATGAGTTTAATGACCTCAATAAGAAGATAGAACTAAGTGAGTTTGACTCTCTTGTTAAGGATATTGCTTCTTTGGGTCTATGGCATCTGGGTGAGAATGCTTCAAACTTTTTAGAGAACAAAAATGCAAAACTCATTAGAAACTTAGACACAATTTTAATAGATGCCTATGCTCTTAATAATCCAACAATCTCACGAGAGTGTTTTAACCTCGAACTATTGCCTGAAGCTGATGATTTTAAAGAGTTAGTCGTTGTAGATATTCAGACTCTTCTAAAAGTTCACAAAGATAAAAAAGTGACAATAATAGCCTCTAATGAAGCTGTCATGAAACAAGCAGGTTTGTTTGAACTTAAAAATATAACAGAGGTTTATGCTCCGTATATTCTAAATATTCTTAGTAAAGATGAACTTGTAATATCACTTAATAAACCAGATAAAATGAGACGAAGAAGAAAAAGCTCAATTTTACTTGATGATTTAAAAAACGGTGATTATGTAGTTCATGAAGATTATGGGGTAGGGATATTTGAAGGAATTGAGCAGGCTGAAATCCTTGGCGGTGTTAAAGATTTTATAGTTATAAAATATGTCGGTGATGACAAGATTTTATTGCCGGTAGAAAATCTAGAGGTTATAGATAGATATATAGCTTCTGGAGGTTCAACACCAGTTTTAGACAGACTTGGAAAAGGTAGTTTTGGAAAACTAAAAGATAAGGTTAAAAAACGCCTTATGGAGATTGCTGGTCAGATTGTAAACACAGCCGCAGCGAGAGCACTGATAAAATCACCTAAAATAAATGTTAATAAAAAAGAGTTGCAGGAGTTTCAGTCCAATGCAGGATTTCTTTATACTCAAGATCAAACACAAGCTATTGATGAGATAATAACTCAGATGAGCTCAGGCAATATAATGGACAGACTCCTCAGCGGTGATGTTGGTTTTGGCAAAACAGAAGTTGCTATGAATACTATCTTTGCAGCTTATAAATCAGGTTTCCAATCTGCTCTTATAGTTCCAACCACACTCCTCTCGGCGCAACATTACCGCTCACTTGATGAGAGGTTTAAAAACTTAGGTATCAGATACTCAAAGCTAGATAGATTTGTCTGTGCTAAAGATAAAAGTAGTGTCATAAAAGCACTGGCAAGCGGAGAGTTGGATGTTGTAGTCGGTACACACTCTTTGTTTGGGCTCGACTTTAAAAATCTAGGTGTAGTTATTATAGATGAAGAGCATAAGTTTGGAGTAAAGCAAAAAGAGAAGATAAAAGAGCTTTATCATAATGTGCATCTTCTATCCATGAGTGCTACGCCAATTCCACGCTCCCTTAATCAGGCCATGAGTTCTATAAAAACAATGTCGCAGCTGTTAACTCCACCGAGTGAGAGACTACCGGTTAGAACATTTGTAAAAGAGTATGGTGAAAAACTTATAAAAGAGGTTATTTTAAGAGAACTTCGCCGTGGTGGTCAAGTCTTTTATGTGCATAACTCTATAGACCACATGCCAATAAAACTTGGTGAGCTAAAAGCTCTTCTTCCAAGCCTCAGAGTTGTTATGCTTCACTCCAAAATATCAGCAGCTGATACAGAAAAAGAGCTTTTAAAATTTGAAGCAAGAGAGTATGATCTTATGATTGCAACCTCTATTATAGAGTCTGGAATTCATATGCCAAATGTAAATACTATAATTGTTGACGGTGCAGACAGATTTGGTATAGCAGACCTTCATCAACTTCGCGGTAGAGTTGGACGCGGACATGCTGAAGGCTTTGCATATTTTATTGTAAAAAATAAAGAAAACTTGACCGATGAAGCAAAAAAGAGACTTTTAGCGCTGGAATCAAACTCATTTCTTGGTAGTGGTGCGGTTTTGGCATATCATGATTTAGAGATACGCGGTGGCGGAAATCTTGTTGGTGATGCACAGAGTGGGCACATTAAGAACATAGGCTATTCTCTTTATCTTAGAATGCTAGAAGATGCCATAAAGCTCCTAAGTAACACTATGGAGACGCAGAGAGCAAAAGTGGATATTAAACTTGCAATAAGTGCTTTTATATCTGATGAAATAGTAAAAGAGGACAGACTCCGCCTAGATATTTACAGACGACTCTCAGCCTGCGAAGATGCTGTTGAGATATATGAGATACAAGAAGAAGTTATGGATAGATTTGGAGAGTTGGATACCCCGACAAAACAGTTTTTTGAGTTAATGGTTATTAAGCTTCTGAGCTTAGATAAAAAGATAAAGTCTGTTTCAAACTATGGACAAAATATAACTTTCACATATATGAATGATGCAAAAGAGAGTATTACATCAGACTCTAAAGATGATGATGACATTGTAAAAGCAGTGCTTTATTATTTAAGAAATAACAAACCAAAGGTGCTTTAGTGAGAGTAGGTTTTATCGGTGATATTGTAGGTAGTCCGGGTCGAGACATGTTGAAGAACTATCTCTCAAAAATTAGAGAAGAGTATAAGATTGATTTTGTTATAGCAAACTATGAAAATACTTCACATGGATTTGGATTAACTAAAAAAAATGCAAATGAAATAGTTGGATATGGACTCGATTGCATGACAGGGGGAAATCATTCTTGGGATAAAAAAGAGGTGGAAGAGTTGTTTGACACACATGAGATACTTCGTCCACACAACTATCCTGATGGAGTTAGTGGAACAGGATGTAAAGTTTATGATGTTTGCGGGGAGAAGTTAGCAGTTTTAAACCTTATGGGACACTTCTCTATGCCTCTTGTTGACAATGCCTTTCGCAAGGCAAAAGAGACAGTTGAATCTCTACATGCAGATGGGGTGAAAAACATATTGATTGATTTTCATGCAGAAGCGACAAGTGAAAAAAGGGGTATGATGATGCTTCTTCAAGGTAAGGTCAGCGCAATTATTGGAACACATACCCACGTCTCTACTGACGATTTTCAAATAGCAAATGCAACAGCTTATCTTACAGACATTGGACTTACCGGGTGTAGAGACAATGTTATAGGTATGGATAAAAAAGTACCGTTAAAACAGTTTTTGACTGGCATGAAGGGTCATTTTGATATTCCTAAAAAATGTAAAAAGATACTTCAAATTGCCGTTATGGATTTTAGTAATGGGGAGTGCACCAGTGCATTTAAGCTGAAACAATTTGATGATGGAGAAATTTTAAAAAGCGAGGCGTGGCTTGAAAAATAAAGACTTAACAAAAAAACTTTTTTTATTCCTATCTCTGCTTCTGTACACAGAAGCAGTTAATGCTGAGATGAGCAGTTGCTCACCAGAGAATAGATTGAATATGTACAATAGTTTAAAAAATGATACGCAAAAACTAATTAAATCTCTGCCAGATTTTATCCAAAGCAAAAAAGTATTTTTTCAGCAAGTCAAGGAAGAGTATAATAATAGTAAAAAAGAAAAATATAAATCAATCGTAGATTCTGATAGCTTTATTGCATACAACAATGGGGCACAACTAGAGGAGTTGAAAAATAGTACCAATAGTATTATTGAGAGTATTAAAAGAAAAGATTTATATGATGAGGTTAAATTTCTTTTTAGTATAAACAGTAATTTTCTTTTCAATGCAGAAATACTCACAAGATATATGGATTCAGAAGTTATGTATGAGAGAAAAATTGTAGGTCGAGAGTATAGAGAAATTGCACAATCATTGAGTGTTCATATCGTAGACATTAACAAGTGCGCTGATAAAATAGTTTTTGAATTAAAAAATACCCAGCAAAATAAATAAAGCATGATGATATAATATACCCAATGAAGGATATGACCAATGAATGTGATTAATATTTCTAAACAAAAAATATTTGACAATAAAAATAGATTGTTTGCATATGAACTTGTGTTTAAAGACAGTGAAGACCAAAGAACAGGTCTCTCAACCCATGTTAAAGGGACAGCGCAATTAATTATGAGTTCCATTACAAGCGTAGAGTTAGACAAATTATTGGGACAGAAAACTTTAGCTTTTATAAATATAGATGAGGAGACACTTTTAAAAGGTATTTTAGATGTTTTAGACAAAGATAGGTTTATTCTAAATATATTAGAAAATATTGAGTTGACAGAAAAAGTAATTGCTAAAATAATACAGTATAAAAAAAGGGGATTTATATTGTCAATAGAGCATTTTGACTCAAGTGCAGAAATGATTAAAAAATTTAATAGATTATTTAACTATATAGATATAATAAAAATGGATGTTGAATTATCAGAGCCGGAAAATTTACAAAAAGTTATGAGTAAGTTTAAAGGTGGCAGAATTAAGCTTTTAGCACAAAATATTGAAACAAAAGAAGACCATAAAACTTATTTGGATATGGGTTTTGACTTCTTTCAGGGTTATTATCTTGATAAACCTGAAGTCGTAGAGATTATAGGATCAAAAGAGCCGGCTCAGTTTATTATATTACAGCTAATAAAAATTATAAAAGAAAATAACGAGACAGATAAATTGGAATTTTTTATAAAAAAACAGCCTGACCTATCTTTTAAACTTATCCAGTTTTTCAATAATTCAAAAAGTTTAAGTGTAAAAGTTGAATCATTGATTCAAGTTATTACTTTAATGGGCAGGAGTAAATTATTAAGATGGCTAATGGTATACCTATATGCTGAAGTTTCTAAAAATCCCGCTTCTAAAACTTTGCTTGAATTAGCTATAAAAAGAGCAGAAAGAATGGAAGCAGATGCTAACCCTAGAGACAAGGACAAAGCATATCTTGCTGGCATGTTCTCTATGCTTAGTTCTATTTTCGAGACAGATATAAAAGAGTTGATGAATCATGTAAAAATGGACAGTGATATTACATCTTTGGTATTAGAAAAAAAAGGAATCTTTGCCGGTAGTTTAATGAGAGCAGAGACAGCAGAAAAAGAGTATTTAAAAAAAATAATGATTGCTAATTTTGATAAGCTTGATACTACTGACTTAATATATACATTAGAATACGGCGGAGTTGAAATAGACAAAAGCAAACTTTAACAACATCTCAGCACTATTTTTGTATAATCATATATCATTTTTTCCAAGAAGGAATACCATGCGTGGTTATAAAATTTTTGCCGGATCTTCAAGTGTTGATTTTGCAAAAGAAATTTGTCAAGTTTTAGATATTCCATTAGCCAAGGCTGATGTTAAGAGTTTTAGTGACGGTGAAATTTCAGTTCAAATTGCTGAGAGTGTTCGCGGTCGAGATGTATTTATTGTCCAATCAACCGGGTCACCGTCAAATGACAACTTAATGGAGCTTCTTATTATGACAGATGCTCTTCGCCGCTCATCTGCTTCTAGTATAACGGCTGTTGTTCCTTACTATGGCTATGCAAGACAGGATAGAAAAGCTGCGCCCCGCGTTCCAATAACTGCAAAATTGGTTGCTGACATGTATGAAACTGCTGGTATTGACAGAGTTGTTACAATTGATCTTCATGCTGGACAAATTCAAGGGTTTTTCAACATACCAGTTGATAATCTATATGGCTCAGTAACGTTTGAGCACTACATAAAAAGTAAAAATCTTAAAAAACCTATTATTGCATCTCCAGATATTGGCGGTGTCGCTCGTGCTCGATACTTTGCAAAAAGAATGGGTTTAGAGATGGTTATCGTTGATAAGCGCCGTGAAAAAGCTAACGAGAGTGAAGTTATGAATATCATCGGAAACGTTAAGGGTTATGATGTAATTATGATTGATGATATGGTGGATACTGCTGGAACTATGGTAAAAGCTGCTACTGCACTTAAGAACAACGGTGCAGCATCAGTGATGGCATGTGCGACTCACGGTGTCCTTAGTGGAAAAGCTTATGAAAACTTAGATAATGGTGAACTAGATGAGTTGATTATTACTAACACATTAGAGACTAAACCGCATGCAAAAATAAAAGTGTTGTCAGTCGCACCACTTTTTGCTGAAGTAATTCGCAGAGTGTATCACAACGAGAGTGTAAACTCTCTCTTTGAATAGAGGATAATTATTGAAAAATATTAGAAACTTTTCTATCATTGCTCATATTGACCATGGTAAAAGTACACTAGCCGATCGCATTATACAAGAGTGTGGCGCAGTAAGTGATAGAGAACTTACAAAACAGATGATGGACACTATGGATATTGAGCAAGAGCGCGGTATTACCATTAAAGCTCAAAGTGTTAGGCTTGATTATGTAAAAGATGGTGAGCACTACATCTTAAATCTTATTGACACTCCTGGCCATGTTGATTTTTCTTATGAGGTAAGTAAGTCCCTTGCTTCTAGCGATGGAGCATTACTTATTGTTGATGCTGCACAAGGCGTTGAAGCTCAGACTATTGCAAATGTTTATATGGCAATGGAGAATAACTTAGAACTAATCCCTGTTATAAATAAAATAGACTTGCCTGCTGCTGATCCTGTAAAAGTTGCAGAAGAGATTGAAACAAGCATAGGCATAGACGCGACTGATGCTTGTTTGGTGTCTGCAAAAACAGGTGTTGGTATACGTGCACTTATTGATGCTATCGTAGATAGAATTCCTGCTCCTGTTGGTGACCCTGATGCAACAACAAAAGCTATCATCTATGACTCTTGGTTTGATCAGTATCTTGGTGCTCTTGCCCTTGTTCGTGTTTTTGACGGTAAAGTTAAAAAAGGTCAAAATATTAAGCTTATGAGCAACGGTGAAGAGCATCAAATTTTAGATTTAATGTATCCTCACCCTATGAAAAAAATCAAAACCAGTACTATTGAGTGTGGCGAAATTGGCATAGTTGTTCTAGGGCTAAAAGAAGTTAGTGTAATTAATGTTGGTGATACGATTACTGATGCTAAAAATCCTGCATTGGAGCCTGTTGGAAGATATGAACCTGCTAAACCATTTGTATTTGCCGGCATATACCCAATAGATACGGATGAATTTGAAAGTTTACGTGATGCACTAAATAAACTAAGACTAAATGACAGCTCTTTATCTTATGAGCCTGAAACCTCTTTAGCCCTTGGTTTTGGTTTCCGTGTTGGGTTTTTAGGTATGCTTCATATGGAAGTTGTGAAAGAGAGACTTGAGCGTGAATTTAACCTTGACTTAATTGCTTCTGCCCCATCTGTTCTATATGAAGTGTATCTCAACAATGGTGAAAAAATTAATGTTCATAATCCTTCAGAGCTTCCAGAAGTAAATAAAATCGATAGAATTGAAGAGCCATATGTAAAAGCAACAGTTATTACTCCAAGTGAGTACCTTGGTAATATCATAACTCTTTTAATAAATAAACGCGGTACACAAAGCAAGATGACTTACCTTAATGAAAATAGAGTTATGCTTGAGTATGAAGTGCCAATGAATGAGATAGTGGTTGATTTTTATGATACTTTAAAGTCTATCTCTAAAGGTTATGCTTCATTTGATTACGAGCCTTTAGATTTTAGAGTAGGTGACCTTGTTAAACTTGATATTAAAGTAGCGGGGGAAGCAGTAGACGCACTAAGTATTGTAGTTCCTCGCAATCAAGCTCTATCACGTGGGCGTATTTTAGTCAAAAATATGAAAGAGATAATTCCTCGTCAACTTTTTGAAGTAGCTGTTCAAGCATCTTTGGGTTCTCAGATTATAGCTCGCGAAACAGTAAAATCTATGGGTAAAAATGTTACTGCCAAGTGTTACGGTGGAGATATTACTCGTAAACGCAAGCTTTTGGAAAAACAAAAAGCTGGTAAAAAACGAATGAAGTCCATAGGAAAAGTGCAACTTCCAAGTGAAGCATTTATGTCTGTTTTAAAAATGGATTAGAAAAATGCACTTTTATCTTGGCGATAGCCAAAGCTTTAGTGATAGGAATTCTTTTGTGGACTTGTTCGCAAAAGAAGGAGACACTATTGTAGAAAAAGTGCAACTTCCAAGTGAAGCATTTATGTCTGTTTTAAAAATGGACTAAACCATGAGATGTATGTTGTGTGAAAGTTTATCTTTTGCACACATATGTTCTACATGTCAAACAACTTTTCTAACTCCCTCAATCTACAAACGAAAAATTTTAAACAATATTGAAGTTATATCTTTTTATAAATATAATGAAATAAAAGATTTACTACACACAAAACATACTGATTTAGGATTTTATATATATTCAATATTGGCAAAAAATTCTTTGTTAAAGTTTGCATCAGAATTTAAACTTGAGTCTCCTGTAGCTTCTATAGCAATTGATGATCATGTAAAAAGTGGGTATTCACATACAGCAATTTTAAACAAGTCACTTGATAGTAAATATATAAAACCTAAGTTTAATAAATTAAGAGCTAACAATAGGGTTTCATATTCAGGCAAAAGCAAAGAATTTAGACTGATAAATCCACGAAATTTTGAATTGAAAAACTTTGTAGAGAAAGAAGTTATATTGGTTGACGATATTATTACGACAGGTTCTACACTTAGTCAAGCTATTCAAAAAATAGAGTCAAATAAAAAAGAGGTACTGCTGTGTTTGACTTTGGTAGACGTTAGGATTGTATAGATAAAAAAGAAACTAGGCTGTTAGTTGGTAATATCTATCGTTTGCCAAATATGTGTTTACCATTGCTTGTCGCAGTTTATGCTCTTTTAACTCTTGAATACTTTTTGGCAAGTCTTTATTTATTTTTGGTGTTTGGTCTAAAGAAGTAGTCGGTTTTTTTGAGAGTGAAAACATTTTAGAGTTATCTTCATAAGCTGCTTTTGCATTTTTGATATCTTTTATGTTTGTATATCTTATCTCATCTTGACTTTTTATCTGCTCTTGGAGTTTTTGCTGATTATTAAACGATTTATAGTTTGAAACATAATCTATAGGGAGATTTTTGGTAGGAGAAAAGTTAGTAGCAGAGTCGGAAGAAGATTTTAAGTTAAAAGATTTAGATTCATCTTTAGACTGACCCTCCCTATTTTTTTCTGTCCTATCGGAAGAGTTTGTGCTAATATATGTACTATATGATGAAACAAACATTGCGACCCTCCTCTTTGCTACTATTATAAATGAAATTTGCTTTACTTACTATAAATATTTATTATTACAGCTTCGTAATTAAACCGTATCAACATTAGGGTACAATAATAAATATAAAATTTTAGGAAATGTAATGAGTGCAAAAATTGTCATTGTAGATGACGAAGAAGATTTACTGGAATTATTAGAGTACAACTTAGACAAAGAAGGTTATGAAGTAGTAGGGTTTTTAAATACGAAGACAGTATCTCAAATACTCGATGAAGAGGAGATAGATCTTCTTATAATGGATAGAAATCTTCCGGGCGTTGAGGGGAGTGAGTTTGTGCAAGAACTAAGAAAAAAAGGGATAGCTACACCTGTTATTTACCTAAGTGCAAAAAATAGAGACTCAGATATAGAAGAGGGTTTTTTAAGAGGAGGGGATGATTACATCACCAAACCTTTTAATATGAAAGAGTTGCTACTACGTGTTAAAGCAATGTTGCGAAGAACAAGTAAAAAAATAGATGAAGGCAATCTATCTCACAGAGATCTTTTTTTGGATAAAAGCTCAAGAGCGCTTAGCGTTGATGGAAAAAATATTGATATTACAAAACTAGAATTCAATCTTTTATGTGAGTTTATTTTGAATAAAAATATGGTTCTTGATCGTGATCATCTTTTGTTAAATGTTTGGGGGGACAGTGAAGAGTACCAGTATAGGACTGTAAATGTTGCCATAAATCGTCTTAAAGAGAAAATTGACCCAGATAAAACAAAAGATTATATACAGACAGTACGTGGAATTGGGTACAAGCTGTGCTAAAAATACATCAAATATTTATAATTAAATTTTTAGTCCTTTTTGTTGGTGCTCTTCTTGTTACCTCTCTTATTAGTTATATGGCACTAAGATCTATAATTATAGAGCACAATAAAAATCATCTCGAGCATTCTATAGATTTAATGGAATTAGAATTAGACAACATAGAAAATTTGGATAAATTTGTAGCAAAAGTCCATGACAAAACTTCTCTTAGAGTAACAATTCTAAATGCCGATGGTATAGTGATAGCTGAGTCTAACGCAGATAAAGAGAGTATGGACAATCATGGTAGTAGATATGAGATAATTAAGGCTAATTCAAACAAGTATGCTGATATAACAAGATATTCTAAAACACTAAAAGTTGATTTTTTATACGTTGCTAAAAAAATCAACATTAATAGTGAGACGATTTATATTAGACTCTCTATGAGTTTGGCTCAGATAATGGATGATTTTTACTCATTATGGATAAAACTATTTTTTGTTTTTATTGGAATAATTTTGATTTCTACTTTTATTTCAAAAAAAATGAGTGAAAGGGTAGTCTATGATATTTCACAAATAACAAACTATTTAGATGAAATATCAAACAAAAACTATAATGCGACTATAAAAATTGAGTACTTTTATGAATTTTTGCAAGTTTCTCTACTTCTGAAAAATTTAGTAAAAAAACTTGCTAAAAATGATAAAAAGAAAATAAAGAACATTGCTAAACTAAGATTGATAAATAAACAAAGAAACGATATATTATCAGCACTTTCTCACGAGTTTAAAAATCCAATAGCATCTATTGTCGGGTATGCTCAAACAATTAGAGAAGATGCAGATATGCCACCGAAGATTCGTGATAAGTTTTTGGAAAAAATTAGTTCAAACGGTGAAAAAATATCTAAAATGTTAGATAGATTGGCTCTATCTGTAAAGCTTGATAATGGGGACTTAGCCATTAATAATAGCGAGTTTGACTTAAGAGAGTTGTGCCATGAAGTTTCGTTAAATCAATCTTCAAAATACAAAGATAGAGATATTATAGTTGAAGCAGATGAGGCGGTAGTTATAAGTGATAAAACAATGCTGGAATTAGTGTTAATAAACCTAGTTGACAACGCCCTGAAATATTCAAGCGGTGATGTAAAAATTATATTGAAAAATGAAAAAATATCAATTCAAGACAGCGGAATAGGGATTAAAGAGGAACATTTAGACAAGGTGACTAGTAAGTTTTACAGAGTTGACAAAAATAGCTGGGACAACTCTATGGGGATAGGCTTAGCTATGGTAAGTTATATCTTAAAATCACTAAATTCTCACCTTGAAATCGATTCAGAGTTTGCAAAAGGTTCAGTTTTTAGTTTTAACATAAAAAATATGCTAAAGAGTTAAATTTTAGACTGAATTGTCATCTTTTTAGCTTCAAAAAGTTCTACTGCTTTTTGAACCATCGGCTCATCCTTCATTTGAACAGCATCTATCTCTTTTGAAGAGTCGCTACTTTCACAGTTTGTTACACAGCTAGCACTTCCGCCTATCTCTGCATCTTCTACCATTGAGGTGCTTTGAGCATGTTGCATTATCGGTTGTTCAATCGTTGGTGCTGATTTCACTGGCTCTACATGTAAGTCCTGAACAGTTTTTGTGCAGGCTTCATGTTTAATCTTTGTCTTAAATCCGAATACTTCTCTAACTAGCTGTTTAATTGCAGAATAGCCATGTGTTAAAGCTTTTTTGCACTCATCATCGGCACAACTCTCCCAGGTTAAAATGCTGTCTCCATAAGATATAAAACTAATACTTTTTTCAAAACACTCACCAAGTTCAAAATTTCTATCTCTGATTTTTGCTATTAGCTCTTGAAATACTCTTAGACTTGGATCTACTTCTACATGTAGAACTTTCTCCGGTGTGATTGAAGTCATTTCATCTTCTACATGTGATGTTTGTATTTCATCTTCAATTGTCTGCTCAACAATGTTTTGTTGTGTTTGTGCTACTTGAATAGGTTCAGGGATAGATACAGCAATAGATGGCCTGCTAATCTCTTTTTGAAGAGACTCAATCATTTGATCAACCTCTTTTATTCGAAGAGCTTCTATCATCTTGAAAAATATAAGTGACAGTACAAATGAACCATCGGCATTTATGCTAAATAGGTATTTCGACTCACTTAAAATTCTAAAAAATCTGTCTAAAACTAATGTTGAGTATAGGGCGTCACTAGAGTACATTCTATCTTTAAGATATGCTATAAGCTCATCTACTACCATATCTGCCTCATAATCCTCAAGAACTTTTGTAAGCTCTACAAGACGTGCATAATCTTTTGCAAAAACGGCTCTAAAAAGCTCACTAATGAACTTAGGATCGACCAGCCCAAGCATATCAGTAACGGTGCGAACATCTACATGATTTTTAGAATATATAATTGCTTGGTCAAGCAGAGTTAGGGTGTCTCTTAGACTTCCGCTCCCACTTCTGGCTAATATTTCAAGGGCATCTGACTCATATTCAATCCCCTCAATGTTTAAAATATGTGCCAGATGATTAATAATTTTATTTGTAGCAATACTTTTAAACCTGAAGTGTTGAGTACGGCTAAGTATTGTAGCAGGCAGCTTAAGAGGATCGGTAGTAGCCAAGATAAACTTTACATAAGAAGGAGGCTCTTCAAGTGTTTTAAGAAGAGCGTTGAATGCTTCTTTGGTCAGCATGTGGACTTCATCTATAATAAAAATTTTAAATCTTGAACTTGCCGGTTTATATTTCGTCTGCTCGATTAAATCTCTGATATCGTCTATCTTTCTTGATGAAGCCCCATCCATCTCTATGATGTCGATATGACGGTTTCCGAGTGCAGAGATACAGTTTTGGCAAGACCCGCAAGGCTTGTGGCTTAATCCCTGCTCACAGATAAGAGCTTTTGCAAAGATGCGGGCCGTAGAAGTCTTTCCACTTCCCCGAAGACCGGAGAAAAGGTAGGCATGAGAGAGTCTGTTAGAGTCAAGTGCTAGTGATAGAGTTTGAGAAATTGTCTCTTGACCGATAAGCTCATCAAAATTAATTGGTCTATATTTTCTTGCTAATACCTCTGAACTCTCTTTCACATATCACTCCATTTTTAGTTATAGCGATTCTAACATTAATAGAGTTAAAATCTTCTCAAAACATTTTAATGTAATTTACATAATGATACAATAGAGAAAATTATTTTTAAAGAGTGTAAATTGGGCAATAGTAAAAAAGATATGTTAATGGTTAGCTACAGAGGGGGTGATAGAAGAGTCTAGAGTTTCCTTATTGGCAAGTTCAATAGCAAAACAGCTGGAGATAGCGGTTGATAAAAAATTCAGTGCTGTTGTCGTCTCACTAAGTGGTGCTACATATGAAGGCGGTACTGCCAATGGAATGCGTGCAATAGTTAAAAAGCTAAATGATTTGAGTGTAAAGCTGAAAATCACTATAGCGTTTATTGATTACAGCATACCACTGTACAAACATTTAAAAACACTCTCTAAAAACACTCAGCTAAAGCTATTTAAAAATATCAGTGCTACAAAATTATTTCTTGACCCAAAAGCATATAAGAGTGGGATGAGAGTTTTGATATATGATGAAGATAAAGAAAACGCAAAAGAGCTTTCAAAAGAGCTCTCAAAATACGGATACACAATAGTTGTGGCAGATGATGCAAGTGACTTTCAATATCTTTGCAGTAATAAATCAAGCGATATAATAATCACACACAGTTCTCTTAATTCTAGTTCTAAAGTTAAAAATATTGAGAAGAAAAATATATCACTCTCAAAAAAGCTTATAATAAACCTTCCTGTTTTTATGGATACGGCAGTAGAGACGCTTGTCTCTTTTACGGGACTTGAAGCGGAAAAATTATCACATAGCATTAAAAAATTTGATCTTGACTCTTCTGCGGATATAGTATGTTCTGTTATGCACTTCAGTGGCGATTTAAATGGCTATTTTGCACTTTTGTTTCCAAAAGATATTGTTCTTATAGCTATGGAGTCATTTATTGGTGAGAAGATTGATGAAAATGACAATGCAAGCATAATGGACGGAGTAGGTGAGTTTTGCAATGTTATAACAGGAAGTGCAAAAACAATATTATCAAATAAAAATATAAAAGTAGTTTTTGAACTTCCTAAAACATATGTCTGCGTAGATTTGATACGCAACGAAATCGGCGGACGTAACGGCATTTGGATTGATATGCAGCTTGCCGGTAAACCGTACTATATGTTTATCACAGAGTGATTTATTAAAAGTTATGAATCAGCTCTATAGAACCTCTTGAGAGTTTGAGTAGAGACTCTCTTTCCATTTTTTTTAAAATACGGCTTACCACTACCCTTGAAGACCCCATATAGTTTGCCAATTCTTCATGAGTGATTTGTATAGTTGGATTTTTTTGAGCTTGCAACCATTCATATATTCTCTCATCAAGATGTTTAAATTTAATGTTTTCAAGAACTCTTGCTACGCTATCTAATCGCAAGGTTAAAAGAGAGAATATGTAGCTTTGGTAATTGGAGTTATCTCTCATTAGCTTTACAACAAGCTCTTTATTAAGAAGATAACCTCTTATTGGAGTGGTAGTTATGGCTGAACCGATTGTTGGAATTTGGTTTATAGTTGAAGTTGTGTTGACAATACACTGCTCATTTTGTCGAAGACTATAAAGGGTGATTTCATTCATGCCACTTCCTTGCATGTATACTCTTACTTCACCATCTTCAAGAAGAAGTATGTCCTGAGTTATATCACCTTGATAAAAAAGAATTTTACCGGCATCCATAGATACAGGCTTTAAAGTTTTTAGTAAAAGTTCCTGTTCATCACTCGTTAATTCGTCGTAAAAATCAAAATCTTGTAGTTGCATAATCTTCATCCTATTAGATGAAGATTATATCTAATTTATAGAAGAAAGATTGTAGCTATTTTTTACAACCTGTATTAATTTTTAGCATTGGGTAAAATGGACAAAAGCCAACCAGACCTGTTAAAAGAGGTATCGCACCGATACCGGCAACTATCATATTAGCAGTAACAATTCCATAGGCAATCAAACCTAAACCAGCAACAACTCTAACTATTCTATCTACTTTTCCTGCATTAAAACACATATTATTTCCTTTGTTTTTGTTTTACAATAAGAAGTATATAGCTTTAATAAATTTTTGTGTGCTACTTAGGTTACATAGGAGTTATGATTTCGGTAACAGTTTCGTTGGTATTGATTGGGTTTGGGAAAATTTTATATATTGCTTGTTGAATTTTTTCAGTTGTAATAGGCTTTAGTATATACCCCTTTGCTCCATTTGATAAAGCTTCCATTACTAATTTTTCTTCACCGTGAGAAGTAACCATAATCACTTTTGCATCTTTAAATTTTGCTTTTATCGCTTTTAATGACTCTATACCGTTCATAATTGGCATAGTAATATCCATCGTTACCAAATCTGGCATTAAATTCTCATACATACTAATTGCTTCTTTGCCATCCCTCGCTACTCCAGCGACTGTGTAGCCAATTTCTTGTAAGTCTTTTGCAAATATCTTTCTTATTATTGATGAGTCATCTACTATCATAATTCTTATCATTGTTCTTCCCTTTGTGTAACTATGCATATTATTCTACCATATGATGTCTCAATCTCTTTAACAAATTTACTTTTGCCCTTTTTTCCCAAATTCATTAAACTAAAATTGTCGTAATTTATCGGAGATGACAGGTTTGTGTCCTTTATGTTTTTGTCAAAATATTGAATAGAGAGACCAACAACCGTATTTAATATTTCACATGGAAGTTCTTGAATAAGACACTGTTTATCGAGCTCGTTGAAGCCATCTGGAATTAAAGTAGAGGTAAGTAAATTAGTGATTTCTTTAGAAAAAACAATAATAACTTTACCATTAAAACTGCCATATAACTCAGCTTGAACATATTTATTCTCAAAAATTTGATCAGTTAACTCTTTGGTGTTAATAACTTCAATATTTAGCGTCTCGTTCATAAATATGCCAATTTGTTCACAAATGCAATTGCAAATATTCTCACACCTGTTTAAATACGAATAATCTGCATTTCTATCTGTGTTTAGCGGTATAAAAAATGAAAAACTAACACCATGCTCAGGTGTGTTTTTTATACTGTATGTAGCATTTATTTTTTCTAAATTATCTTTAATGGAACTCATCCCTACACCAAAACCAGAGATAATAGAAGTTTTATCTTTAGTGCTTAGCTTATTAGTAAAAATAAGACTACACTTCTCCTGCTCGCTCATCAGTGCTATACGCTCTTCATCTACAAGAGCTTTGTTAATTGCATTTAACGATAGTTTATCTGTATCTATTCCTTGTCCGTCATCACTTATTTGTATGACTAAAACATCATGTACAACTTCAAACTTACATTTTATTGTACCTATATCATCTTTCTCTAAATTAGCTCTCGTATCAATGTCTTCTATCCCATGATCTACACAGTTATTGAAAAGATGAACAAGTGATTTTATAAAAGGCTTGATTTTTGTGGATACTTTTATATCTTCATCTCCTTGTATCTCCAGTTCATATACCTCTTTTTCTAGCTTAGATGACAACTGCTTGACATAAGAAATATAAGGGGTCAACATACTTTTAACTGATTCGTATTTTAATTTTTTTACTTTTGCTAAAACATCGTTCATTTCTTTTTGTTCTTTATACTCCGAATTGGAGCTGATTGATGTTAATTTTGACTCAATCTCATTTATGGACTCAACCTCGACAGATATGGCTTTTTTAGAACTTAAAAAATTTTCACCCAAAATAGAATGAACAATAGCTATATCTTTATTAAATTCATCTTGTAAGTTTGCCTCTATAACGGCAGGAATGATTTCACTGCTAAAAGAGATATTGCGTATTTTTAATTCAACTTCATGAATGTAGGATGGTATATAAATCATCTTTTTTTGTGCAAAAACACCTTTGAATGTGTGTAACTCCCTTTTTAATCTATCTATTGCACCGGCGGAGACATCCTTGTCGGAGGATAAATCTTTTATAAAAGTACTAAACGCATCTTTTAACTCTAAAAAATCATTTTTATTTGAAGCAACCTCCACAATCATGTTTTGTACTTGTAGTTGATGTTCAACTTTAGATTTTAGAGTTTTTGTTTTTGAAATATCTGTCAGGATAAGCATAAACTTACCATTGTGAAGTGCTTTACACTCAATTTTTATTGAGTGATTATTTATAATTTGTTCTTTTGGGATTAAAGATAAAAACATATCTCTAATCAGCCTGTCATCACATCTTGCAGCTTTATCTATCCCCTCACAAAAAAGTTCTTTATCTGCTGTGTTTTGGCTAAAAAGCAGCTGAGATATATCAAGACCTTCTAGTTCTTGAAGATTAAATATTTTTTTGCACTCAGTTGAAAAGCTACTTTCGCATATTAAATTTTTGTCAAATGATAAAAATCCCTGTCCTGCATTATCGAGTAAATCATTAATTTGACCATGTAGCCTTAACATCTCTTTTATAGATGAATACTGCTTATAACCATTAGATATAACAAAAATACTAAAGGTAAAAGCAAGCACAGCACTTATATAGAAAATTTCTTGATTGGAGTATAAAAAGGCACTGATGAGACCAGACATTTGAACAATTACATAAATAACAAAGAAATGAAAAATACTAACAACAGTTATGACCGAGCCAGCTGCGATAGATGCTATAACCATTCCGGCAAAAAGCAAGTGAATTCCTTCACCATACAGTAGACTCAGCCATGCTAATGCGGCATAAAGAAAAGATGTAAATGATAAATGAAACAAATGAATATTTAAATTGGTAGATATTTTTTTGTTAAAAAAAACTCTACTCAAAAATATGGTGTAGTTTAAAAATAGCCAAGTGAATATCTGGGTATTTGGAATTGTGTTATAAAAAACATAGGTTACCAAAGTAGGAATAATTATATTTGCTGCTAAACCGCCGGACAAATTTCCTTTAACTATTGTTTCTACAAGTTGAGGGTGGTAATTAGCGGAGAATAGCTTTTTTATTATTTATCCTTTTAAATATTTAACCATTTCTTTCCAACAGCTTTTAATGCATCCGGATTTTCTGATGCGAAAAATTCCAGTTTTGGATTGTTGTATTATACACTATGTAAAACTCTTTTTCTAAGCACTTTACAATTGCACTACCAGCGTGAATCAGTGTTTTGTGCTCTTTGTTTATAGTAGACAACTCATAGAGATACGATTAGTATCTTGTTTAGCAACTTTTTTCTGTACTGATAATATCTGGTTAATATTTTCAAGAGATCTTTTTCTTGTTTTTTTGTGAATTACAAGAAGTGATGCGCTCACGCTTAGCAGAGGAAACTCTTTTTTATTTCCATCTCTATCGGTTGATATTATGCATCCTTTTATTTTATCTTCATGAGAGTATAGCTCTCTTACGTCATCGGTGAATTTTGTAACTATATTAAATATTTCTTCGATGTACATGTATTCATTCTCTTGGCTGTACTCTACTGCAGTAAAAAAATCATCCCCTCCAATATGGGCTTTAAAAAACTCTTGGGATAAATTTTTTCTCAATATATCTGCAAAAAGCTGTATGACTCTATCTCCGTTTCTAAAGCCATACGCATCGTTAAATGCTTTGAAATTGTCAAGATCAAAATAGCATAGCATATGCATTTTTTCATTATTTATCACATCAGAAATGTATTTTTCTATCATTGTATTTCCGGGGAGTTTAGTGAGTGGGTTTTGTTCTATTGCGTATAGTAAATTTTGCTCATTCATTATTGTAATAATGGCTCTAGCAGATAAGAAACCGTAATATTTTGAGTTATTTGTTATGATAATTCCCACAGACTCAGGATTATTTGTAAATAGCTCAATAATGGTTGACATGCTGCTGTTGATATCAGCTACTCCGCAAGGATGAAGCATGTTTTTAAGTTTTGACTTTTTTATGCCGTTGTTTAGCATTAGAGATCTTCCGTTTTATTTTGTTTTGCTCTAGTATTCCAATAGGCTCATTATTTGAGTTTACTATTGGCAATATAGACAAGTCAGGATATTTTTTAAAGCAATCTATTACTAAGCTCATATTTGTATCAATAGTAAGCGATGGCTCCTTGTTTAGGTAGACTTCTGTTTTGCACTCCTCGTGTACTACTCTGTTGTCGCTTTTTATAAGATCTATGATGTTTACATACTCTTTGAGTATCTCTTTTGTATTAGTAGTTGGTTTTTGGACTAAATAGCCTTGAACAAGATGGCAACCTATATCTCTACATGTAAGCAGTTCTTCTCTGGTTTCAACTCCTTCTGCTATGACTTTTATACCAAGCTGAATAGCTAAATGAGTTATACTTCTTACCATGATTTTTTTCTTAATATCTTTTTCGATATTTGTTAAAAAAAATCTATCTATTTTAATGATATCATGCTGTCATACAGAAGTTTATAGCCTGAGTGACCGACTCCAAAATCATCAATAGCAATACAGTATTTTGAATCTTTATAGTGTGCAAGTATTTTTTCCATATTGCAATCACTTGATATCTCGTGTCTCTCTGAGATTTCAAAGCAGATATTGTTCTTTTTTACACCATATTGTTTAAGGATTTTGCTTGTATTTCCATGAGTGAAGTTCGGCATCTCAAAGAGTCTGTTGTCTAGGTTATAAAATAGTTTAATATCTTTAAAATCATCAATTTGTATAAATTTTTTTAAAGCTTTCTCACGTAATTTTATATCAAAAGAGTAGAGAAGATTATCTTTATATACTTGGTCGAAGAGCGAGAAAATAGAAGCAAATCCAACTTCTTGAAAATTGCGCAAAAGTGCCTCAACTGCAAAAATTTTTCCAGTATGTATGTTGATGATTGGTTGAAAAGCTATATCTAAAACTTCTAAATTATTGAGCCATCTTTTTGGTAATTTATTTTCCATGACTGAATAATAATACTTAATAATATCTAAAAGGTTACAATTAACTAATTTCTTATATATTCAACCATTTTTTACTAACAGCCTTTAATGCATCCGGATTTTCAGATGCAAAGAATTCCAGTTTAGGATTATTGTACTTTACATTAAAATCAAAGTTTTTCTCCAAGTACTCAACTATAGCATCACCAGAGTGAATTAATATCTTATCTTTTGAGAAGTAGTTTTGCAGCGCATCAGAGATAAGAGGAAAGTGAGTACAGCCTAAAATAATAGCATCTGGACTTGTCGTTTGACTGAAGTAGTGTCTAAATGTTGCTTCTAAAATTTCTCCACAGTAAATCTCCTCTTCCACAAGAGGTACGAAGAGTCCTGTCGCTTTTGCCTGTAGATTATGAAAGCCCTCTGCTTTAAGACCTATCTCATAAGCTTTTGAGTTTATAGTAGCTTTTGTTCCAAGAATTAGTATATTAGAAGTTTTATCTTTAAGTGCATTGGCTGTAGCCAGTATTCCGGCTTCTACAACCCCTATGACTGGGCAATCAGAGACTTCTCTCATCTCATCCAAAGCATAAGCGCTGACGGTGTTGCAAGCAACTATAATAAGGTCAAGTTCAAAATTTTTGAAAAATTCTACGGCTTCAATTGCGTAGCGAATGATGGTTATTTTATCTTTTATACCGTAAGGGACACGAGCTGTATCTCCAAAGTAGACTATCTCTTCAAAAAGATTGTGCTCAAGGAGTGATTTAACAACCGTTAAACCACCAATTCCACTATCAAATACACCTATCTTCATTGTTATGAGTTTGTATTCATGCTTTCTAGGAATTCATCATTTGTAGCTTTTTTGCCCATAGTCGTATAAACAAATTTAAGCGCTTCAATTTCATTCTCTTGTTTATGTATCATCTGGCGAAGAATAAATACTTTTTGGAGAACTTCAGGGCCGATAAGAAGCTCATCTTTACGTGTTCCAGATTTAAGAATATCAATTGCAGGGAAAATTCTTCTGTCGGCAATTTTTCTATCAAGAACAACCTCTGAGTTACCTGTACCTTTGAACTCTTCAAAAATAACTTCATCCATTTTGCTACCTGTATCAACAAGGGCAGTTGCAATGATAGTTAAGCTTCCTCCATTTTCAATGTTGCGGGCAGCTCCAAAAAAACGTTTTGGTCTGTGAAGAGCATTTGCATCAACACCACCGCTCAGAACTTTTCCGCTTGAAGGTGTAACAGTATTGTATGCACGTGCCAGACGGGTGATGGAGTCAAGTAAAATAACAACGTCTTTACCTAGTTCAACACGTCTTTTTGCTTTTTCTATTACCATCTCGGCAACTTTTACATGGTTTTTTGCAGGCATATCAAAAGTTGAACTATAAACTTCACCTTTAACACTTCTCTCCATATCTGTAACCTCTTCAGGTCTCTCATCAACAAGTAAAACCATTAGGTCAATCTCTGCATGGTTATGAGTTATACCATGAGCAATTTCCTTTAAAAGTTCAGTTTTACCGCTTCTAGGAGGTGCAACTATAAGGGCACGCTGACCTTTACCAATAGGTGAAAATAAGTCAAGCATACGACCTGTTAGACCTTTTTCTCTGTACTCTAGTTTTATTTGGTCTAGCGCGTAAAGTGGTGTAAGGTTCTCAAATAGGGGTCTTTTCTTACTCTCTTCAGGGGGAAGTGAGTTTACAGCTTCTATTTTAATAAGAGCATAATATCTCTCTTGGTCTTTTGGCGGTCTAACCTGACCTGTTACAACATCCCCGTTTCTAAGTGCAAATCTTTTAATCTGTGTATTGGAAACATAAGCATCATTTATACTCTCGTTAAAGCTTTTGTCTATAGAGCGGATAAATCCGTATCCATCTTGCATAATCTCAAGAATTCCACTAAAAAGGATAAAACCGCCTTGTTCGGTTTGCGCTTTTAGAATTTCAAAGATAATGTCTTGACGCTTAAGTTCGTTGGGGTTTTCAACATTTAACTCTATTGCTAAAGCCGTTAACTCATCAATACTCTTTATACGAAGTTCTTCAACACTTGCACCTTTTACGGGTTTGTGAGTTCTTTGCTTTGAATTGTTCTTAGGGCTAGATTTAGGGCTAGGTTTACGCGGTTGTTCTGAATTGTTTTCACTCATATGGTGGCTGCCTTGGTTTTTAGGATTTTTGCAGGGGGAAAGTTGTTAAGATATGCTCGTTACATCTTTTTTGATTGTGCAATTTTACACTAATAAAACTTCTAAAGTCAAGTTTTTACATTTTAAGGTTTGAAATTGCATCAACAACACCTGAAATATTCACTCTTGCTTCATTAAGTGTTTTTTGTGTTCTCTCTGCCAGTTTTCTCACTTCATCAGCAACTACCGCAAATCCTCTGCCATGTTCTCCCGCCCTTGCTGCCTCAATTGCCGCGTTTAGAGCAAGGAGGTTAGTTTGGTCAGCTATGTCTGATATAGTATCTAAAACATTGAAAATATCCCTGCTTTGGTGTTGTAGAGATTGTAAATGCTCATCAAATTGAAAACTGTTTTGTTTATCTAGCTCACTGTTGGTTTCACTCTCTTGAATCTGAGAAAAAAGAGTATTTTTCTCTTGGGCTAGTTTTTCAATCTTTTCATTAAGTTCTACGAGCAGATTTGCATGAGAGTTTTTTAATTCCGTCGCTTGATTGTGTAATACCTTGTTTTTCTCTGTGAGCTCTATGTTTTGTTTTTCTACATGTAGAGCTTTTTTATTTATTTCTACATGTAGCTTTTCATTTTCTGCTTCAATATTGTTGATTCTGTTTAAAAGATTTGTTTTTTCATCTTCTAAATCTTTTATAATAATTAGTTGTGGAAGATCTTTTCTCTTTATATAAATATTTTTAGAAACTAAGTGTCCTATAATAAAACCAACTATTAAAGATAATATAGATGCTATCACTGTTGAAGTGTGAGAGGTGGTTTCAACTATTTTATCTTTATAAACCAACTTCTCCTTATAAACAATTTTGTCTTGATATATAATTTTGTCTTGATAAACAATTTTATCTTGAGTCTCTTGTTTTATTGATTCAATAAGAACCAAGCCATTGCTACTCATTTTTTTATAAAGCTCTTTTACTTTTTCAATCTCTTTGAAGCTTATTTTATTGTTATTCTCTTTTAAATTTGAAATTGCTTGTATTGTGTTTTTTTCCAACTCTTTGAGGCTTGAAACTTTAGTTGTGTTTGTGGACAGAGCAGAAGTAATTTTTTCATGTGTAGAGAGGATTAAAAAATATATGGATACTTTTTCTTCAGCACTTAATTTTAGAGATATTTTGTCTATCTCATGATTGAGTTGTTCATAGTTTTCTTGCACAGTAGATATAGATGAAGCAAAAATGCTAAGGTTAAAAATAAGAATTAAAAGTAGTTTTTTCATAACAATTACAAAGCATTTTTTATACCAAATCATAGATATGAAATTTCTATTGGTAGGTTAGTTATATGCATGAAAACTTTAGAAAATTAAAAATCATCCGATGTTATGTGTAGAAAAATATAATGTTATAAAACTAAATATGTTATATTGTTACAAATTATGTTATTATTTCATAGATTATAATAAAGGGTATGTATGTTTGATGATTTATTAAGAGATTTAAATAGCTGCAATCTTATATACTTTAGAAAAAGTGATGTTATTGATCAAGTTCTTTATCTATATTCAGGGATAGGTTCTGACACTTTGAAGATAAGAGATTTAGTTGCTATAAGCAATGTCCTAAACTCAGAACAGTATGATATGTTGTACCACGGTGATTTAATCAAAATTACACAAAATATAGCTTAACTTTTTATTTAAGCTATATTTATTTACGCATATAAAATTTTATTAAACTTATCAAATTCCTCAAGTGTTTTTTCCAAAAGCTTTTTAGCATCTTCAAATATTTTATCCAGAGTATCAATAGTGTTGAGTTTTTCAGGAGTCTCTAGTTTTTTCATAGAGTTATCAAACATGTTTACTATATTTGTTTTAATATTATTTTTAGAATTATCGTCTCTATCTTTGCTTGGCTCAAAAATTCCAGCAATAGTACGTGCTAGTTTTGAAACAGGAGACTTTGGTGCAACATCTTCGAGCTCTTTTAAAAAGTTGTCTATAAAAGGCTGAGCAATTTTCATAAAAGCATCTATCTCTTTTTGATCTTGTTTATCTATGCCGTTAGAGTCAATAGAAAATTGAAACGACTGCATAGAAGAGAATGTCATAGATGTTTTTGAACTGTTGGCATTTTGCTCTTTGCTCATTGAAAGTGACTGTGCATTGGAAAAATCCATCTCAATAACGTCACCACTTGAAGTTTTCATTGCAATACTTAAATCGTGTGACCTATAAGAGTCAAATGCGTAAGATGTGTTCATAATACCTCTCCAAAATTATTATATCTTTACAGTATATCGGTTAGAAAAGTAAATACATTATGATAAAATTAGATTATGAAAAATAAGTATAGAATTTTAGTAACAAATGATGATGGTTATGAGGCAAAAGGTCTTCTTAGTTTAGTAGAGGCTTTAAGAGAGTTGGATGATGTAAGAGTTACTGTTGTAGCTCCAGCAAATGAGAAGTCTGCATGTGGTCACTCACTTACTTTGGTCCGTCCACTCCGCTTTGTGGGTGTTGGCGATGATTTTTACAAACTTGATGATGGAACCCCAAGTGATTGTGTTTATCTCTCTTTGAGCACAATATTTGTAGACTCTAAGCCGGATTTGCTAATCAGCGGTATAAACCGCGGTTCAAATATGGGTGAAGATATTACATACTCAGGAACTGCCGCTGGAGCTATGGAGGGGGTACTTCATGATGTCCCATCTATTGCGATTTCTCAAGTAATGGATTTTTCAGATCCTGAGGGGGATTTTACATTAGCAAAAGAGACAATAAAAAAACTTGTTTTAAAAATCAAAAATGGCACTTTCCCACTTCCTGATAGAGAATTTTTAAATGTGAACATTCCTCCAGACGTAAAAGAGGCAAAAATGCTAGTAACTTATGCCGGCTACAGGTTTTATGCAAATGATTCACATGTACATAGAAATCCAAGAGGAGAAGAGCACTATTGGTTGGGCTTGCACCCTTTAAATTTTTCTCCAAGAGTCGGCAATATCGGGGTGAGTGATTATGAGGCGATAAGAGACGGAAATATCTCTATAACTCCAATTCAGCTTGATATGAGTGCATATAAAAGTATGAGCAGACTTCAAGATTGGATTGATTAACAGAGTATGAAGCATGAGCGTATAAAACAACTTCTTAAAGACGATTTCACAAAACTGCAAAACGCTAGAGTACTTCTTTTAGGCGTTGGCGGAGTTGGCGGTCACTGCCTTGATTGCCTTATCCGTAGTGGAGTTCGTGATATTACAATCGTGGACTATGACATATATGATGAGTCAAATCAAAATCGTCAATTGTGGTCAGAGTTACATGTAGGGGAATTAAAGACAGAGGCTCTTCAAAAGCACTATCCAGATATAAAAATAATTAATGTACATGTAGAGGAGCAATGGGTTAGAGATTTTGACTTTTCACAATATGATGTTGTTTTGGATGCTATAGATAATACTCGTGCCAAACTTGCTCTAGCACAGGCGTGTTACAGAAAACTAATCTCATCATTTGGCTCTGCAAAACGCTTAGACCCCACAAAAGTACAAGTGGCAGATATCTGGAAAAGTGCCGGAGACCCGCTTGGTAAAAAGATAAGACGAGAGTTAACTAGAAGAAAATTCAAAAGTAAGTATAAAGTGATATTTAGCTCAGAAGAGGCTGTTGTTACAGAAAATAAAGGAAGTTTTGTAGGAGTAACTGCAACTTTTGGGCTTACTATGTGTGCAGAAGCGATTAAAAAGATAAGAGGTTTATAAGATGTTAAGGGTAAAAACAGTTGTTTGATTTTGTAAGCAGTGATTGGTTCACAATAACTTTAGAGGTAGTTTTTCTTATTTTTATAGCGTATGATTTAAAGAAGTATTTTGAGACTAAGAAGAGAGAGTATATAGTAAATATTGTATTGACTTTTGCTTTTTTTGTTTGGGCGATAGTCCCTTTTTACAATAGTTATATGACGTGGGAAGATAAAGATAAAACAGAGCTGATATCTACATGTAAGAAAGAGAATAATGAAACATTGTGCAACTGTTTGGATGATAAAATTTTTAAAGAGTATACGTATGATGAGTTTAAAAATATAGATAAAAACGGCACAGAATTTAAAGCATTTGTAAAAGAGGCAAAAGAGGAGTGTTTAGATGATTCATGGTTCTAAAGAAATAAACAATTTTGATGAAAAGCTTACATGCGAGGGCATTATTGGCGATGGTTGTGGCGGTGGCAGACTTTTCACAATAAACGAAAATAAGCTCAAAGCTTACGATCCACAAAGTAAAACTACTATAATACTATTAGAAAATATTTATAAGCCAATCTCAATAAGTAAGAGAGGGTGCACTATTTTTATTACATGTAAAGATGAAAACATTGAGTTTGACCTTTCAAGCATGAGTAAACTAAACCATAACCTATAAAGTCTATTTAACTATATTATTGATATACTTCACCATAAATCTAACATAACAAACCATAAGGAAATAGATAAATGATAAAAAAGTTACTACTGATTGTTACGGTTGCTTTAACATCTTTCGCATATGAAATAGTTGTAAATGAGACAATAAAACTTGAAAAA
Organism: Candidatus Sulfurimonas baltica; assembly: GCF_015265455.1. NCBI lineage: Bacteria > Pseudomonadati > Campylobacterota > Epsilonproteobacteria > Campylobacterales > Sulfurimonadaceae > Sulfurimonas > Candidatus Sulfurimonas baltica. The sequence goes on from NZ_CP054492.1 coordinate 496,630, forward strand.
AAATCTACTCTAACAAGAGATGATTCAAGTAATATAATAACTGATAGTACGACGGGTATGATGTGGAAAGATGACTATAAAGTACAAAAAACGTGGAGTGAGGCAAAATCCTATTGTGAAGATTTAGTGATGAGTGGATATGAAGACTGGAGACTGCCAGCTATTAATGAACTTGAGAGTATTGCTGATTACACTATGCATAAACCGGCAATAAAAACTGGTTTTGACAATGTCACTTCTCACATTTACTGGTCATCATCTACTGACGTCTCAAACAACAATGATGCATGGTACCTCCTTTTTGAAAATGGTCGTTCATATACCCTTGATAAGTCAAATAGTTATAATGTTAAGTGTGTTAGAACACAGCAGAAGAAGCCATCAGAAATAAAGAGAAAAGGTGATATTGTTACTGATAGTGATACAGGGATAATGTGGCAAGATAACAGCGAAACTGCAAGTTTACAAAAAGATTACAACGGTGCTAAAAAGTATTGTGAAAATCTGGCGTTAGATGGGAAAGACGATTGGTATTTACCGACAGTAGAACAACTTCTGACAATAACAGATAAAGAAAAGATTAATCCATCTGTAAGAAAAGGGTTTAATAGCACCGCTTCTGAAGGCTATTGGTCATCATCTATACATGCCTCACATCAAGAGAGAGTCTGGTATGTACACTTTGGTTACGGTTTTTCCAGTGACTACGGCAGTAAAGAGGATAATCGTCATGTGAGATGTGCAAGAGCAGGAAATCACAATGGCTTAAGTTTTAATAGTTTGGTTTCAAAATTGGTTGAAGAGGAGATGCAAACTATTCCAAAGCCATCAACTAGAAAACATCTTGAAGATAGAGTCTTGAGAAAAGCTATCGAGATAACCTGGGGTAAACCAATACTCACAAATTTTGAATATAACGGAAGAAAAGGTTATTTTACTGCAAGTTTGTCTTTTGAAGGAAAGTTAGATTTTGAGCAAGAAATTTCTATAGATGTAAGTAAAAAAGAGCACATAAGCTTTAAGAGAAACTTCAAAACATTAAAACCAGAGGCAGTTTTTGAGTATGATGGCAGCAGCGTAACACTTAAAGATGTGAGAGTTTTATATGAAGCAAAGTCTTACTCAATGAAGTTTGTAAACAAAAAAATAGAAAATATTAAAGAGGCTGTAAGCATCAGTAATGATATTAAGTTTGATTAATTATAAAAAATAAACACTAAAAGAGAATAGTTATGGAAAAAGTTGAACCTATGACTCTGTTTGGATATGAAAAACTCCAAGCAGAAGTAAAAAATTTAAAAGAGGTAAAAAGACCTCAAGTTGTCAGAGATATAGAAGAAGCATTAGAACATGGTGATTTAAAAGAAAATGCAGAGTACCACGCGGCAAAAGAGCAGCAAAGACACATTGACGGGCGACTGCAAGACCTTGCCGACATTATAGGGTGTGCAAAAATTGTCGATCCATCTGAGCTTACACACTCTCGCATTAGTTTTGGTTCGACAATTATGATGACAGACATGAACACTGATGAAGAGATAGTATATACTATAGTCGGTGGATGTGAGAGCAACCCTGATATGGGGCTAATATCATTTGGTTCGCCTTTGGCAAAACAACTTTTAGGAAAAGTTGAGGGTGATGAGGTAAAGGTTAGATTGCCAGGCGGCGAGAAAGAGTTTGAGATAAACGAGGTTAGATACCAGGAGATAGTCTTTGAGTGTAATTAATGTAGGGATAATCGGAGCTAGCGGTTATACAGGGCTAGAGCTTGTTAAAATACTTATAAAGCATCCAAAATTCAATCTATCTTACGTTGCAAACTCTGAGGGTGGAGTAATGCTGAGTGATCTTCACCCATCTTTGAGCGGAGTTTATGAGTGCAAGGTTTTAAAAACTGATGTTGATGAGTTGGCACAAGAGTGTGAACTTGTATTTTTAGCAGTTCCTCATCAGACCGCTATGGCTTACGTGAAACCACTTATAGCAAAAGGTGTTAAAGTGGTTGATTTATCTGCCGACTATAGACTTACACAAGATTTATATGAAGAATTTTATTGTCCTCACACAGATGTCCAAAATTTATCACATGCAGTCTATGGACTTCCTGAGATTAACCGTGAAGCTTTAAAGAGTGCAAAACTTGTGGCAAATCCAGGGTGTTTTCCAACTTCTGCAATTTTAGGACTTTTACCTTTTATGGAAAAAAGACTGAAAAATACACCTATTATTATAGATGCAAAAACAGGCGTAAGCGGAGCAGGAAAAAAGCTTAGTGATGTAACGCACTTTGTAAATGTAAATGATAACTTATTCGCATACAATCCACTTATGCACAGACATGCTCCGGAGATTGCACAAAAGCTACATGTAGATTTTGACGAGGTTAATTTTGTCCCATATTTAGTGCCTGTAACACGCGGTATGATAAGTTCTATATATATACAAGTTAGTGGTGATTTTGATGCTTTTGAACTGTTGAGAGAGTTCTATAAAGACGAACAACATGTAAGAGTATGTAAGAATCCTGTAGATATGAAAAGTGTATCTGGTACAAATTTCTGTGATATATATGTAAAACAAAAAGGTAGTGTTCTCTTTATATCGAGTGCAATTGACAACTTAATGAGAGGGGCTTCATCTCAAGCAGTAGTTAACGCAAATATTATGATGGGAGTTGATGAATCAGCTGGAATTCCAAATATAGCCTATGTCCCATAGTATAGAAGTTTTAGAGGGTGCATTTATTGTTTCAGATGCACACTACTCAAATATGCGACCGGAACTTTTAGATTTTATAAAAGATATCCATTCAAAAAAATTGAAACCAACTCAACTGATTCTTATGGGTGATATATTTGATGCTCTGTTTGGCGGAGTTTTTTACACTCAAAAAATAAACACTCAAGTAGTAAAGCTTATAAATGAAATCTCTAAAGATGTAGAGGTGATTTATCTAGAGGGAAATCACGACTTCAATTTAAAGAAAATATTTCCACAAGTAAAAATATTTCCAATTTCATTACAGCCGGTTACATGTGATTATAATGGTAAAAAAATTTTACTAGCACATGGAGATATAGAGTCTGATTTTGGATATAGAATTTATACATCTATGATTAGAAACCATCTTATTGTTTATATATTAAACATAATAGACACTTTGTCTGGGCACTACATATTAAAAAAATTAGATAAACATTTAAGTAAAAAAAATGATTGCAAAGAGTTTACTGGGTTTACTAAATATATATCAGACAGGTTAGAAAAAAAATACAGTTGTGACTGCTTTATAGAAGGGCATTTTCATCAAAACAGAACTATGATACTTGAGAAGTTTACATATATAAATTTAGGTGCTTTTGCTTGCAATCAAAGATATTTTATTGTAAAATCTGCGAAAGAACCAGAGTTATTGCAAGAGAAAATTTTCTCTAAAGGGAATTGAAGTATGACAAGAGATGAATCACTAAAGGTCGGCTCTAACGAGATGGAGCTTGTAGATTTTCGCATTTTTAAGCAAGAGGATGACAACGTATATGAAGGAATTTATGGTATCAATGTATCAAAAGTTCGTGAAATAATTAAACTACCACATTTAACAGAATTGCCTGGAACACCAGACTACATAGAGGGTATTTTTGATTTAAGAGATATTGTGATTCCTGTTGTTAATTTAGCTAAATGGATGAAAATCAAAGTGCCAGAGGAAGCTGAGAAAAATTCAAGAGTAATTATTACAGAATTCAATAATGTACTTATTGGTTTTATAGTCCATGATGCTAAAAGAATAAGACGAATTAATTGGTCAGAGATAGAGCCAGCATCTTTTGTTGGTGATTCTGGAACACTTGAGGGAAGTAAGATAACAGGTGTTACCAGAATAGAGGGCGACAATGTACTTCTGATTTTGGATTTAGAGAGCGTTGTTGAAGATTTAGGTCTATATGCACCTGACACACAGAGCGTTCCTGCTGAGATAGAAAAATTTACCGGATTAGCACTTATTTTAGATGATAGTCCAACTGCTAGAAGGATTGTAAAAGAAGCAGTTGTTAAAATGGGATTTAAAGTCATGGAAGCCGGAGATGGCAAAGAGGGTCTTGAAAAGCTTGAAGAGATATACAAAGCATATGGAGAAGACGTAGCAAATAATCTTAAAATTATTATTTCTGATGTTGAGATGCCAAAAATGGATGGTTTCCATTTTGCAGCAAATGTCAGAGATGATGTCAGGTTTAAAGGTATTCCAATCGTGTTCAACTCATCTATTAGTGATCACTTTAGTGAAGCTAGGGGTAAAGAAGCAGGCGGAGAGGGTTATTTAGTTAAGTTTAAGGCTAAAACATTTTATGAAGAAGTGTCACGAATAATACGTGCACATATGAAAACAGGAGCGTAAATATGGATGAATTTCAGGAGATACTACAGGATTTCTTAGTTGAGTCTTTTGAGCTGATTGAGCAATTAGATCAGGATTTGGTAGAGTTAGAGAGTAGACCTAACGATTTAGAGCTTTTAAATGGGATCTTTCGTGTTGCGCATACTGTTAAAGGTGCATCATCTTTTTTAAATTTTGATGTTTTGACACACTTAACTCACCACATGGAAGATGTTTTAAACAAAGCTAGACATGGCGATTTAGTAATTGATGCAAATATTATGGATGTTATTTTACAATCTATAGATTTGATGAAATCACTTCTTGAGACTATTCGTGATACAAGCCAAGATGCCGGTATAGATGTGTCAGAATGTGTTGCAAGACTAGATAGAGTCAGCGGCGGAGATGGAAAGGTAGAAACTCCAGTAGCACAAGTACCAGAACCTGTTGTGGAAGAGACTGCGCCAGAAGCAGCTCCAGAACCAACAAGCGATGAGAGTGAGCCTGATTATGACAATATGGGTGCAGATGAACTTGAAGCTGAGATAGAGAGGCTTCTAAATGCCAGACAAGAAGAAGATAAGATTAAAAGAGCAGCTAAAATAGCAGCAGGTGAGAGTGTTCCATCTTTAGACCCAGACGATGAAGATTACTACTCAGAGCCAGAAATAATTGCTCAGCCTGTAGCATCAGCTCCAGTACATGTGGCTCCTGCTTCGAGAGCAAAAGCGGAACCAATTGAAGACGTAAAGGCAGCCGCACCTGCAAAAAAATCGAGTACTGTTGAGCAGACAATACGTGTTGATGTAAATAGACTTGACCATCTTATGAATTTAATTGGTGAGTTGGTTCTTGCGAAGAACAGACTTATTAAGATTAATGATGATGTTGAGGAACGCTATGAGGGGGAGGAGTTTCTTGAGGAGTTAAATCAAGTTGTTTCTATTGTTTCTCTTGTTACAACAGACCTACAAATAGCTGTTATGAAGACAAGAATGCTTCCTATTGGCAAAGTATTTAATAAGTTTCCAAGAATGATTCGAGACTTAACTCGTGAACTAAATAAAAAAATTGAACTTGATATCTCCGGTGAAGATACTGAGCTTGACAAATCTATTGTTGAAGAGGTTGGTGATCCTTTAGTCCACATTATCCGAAACTCATGCGATCACGGGATTGAGATCCCATCAGTTCGTGCTGAACAGGGTAAAGATGAGCAGGGTACCATCAAGTTGACTGCATACAATGAAGGCAATCAGATTATTATTCAAATAGATGATGATGGTAAGGGGCTTGACGCAGATATCTTAAAAAATAAAGCTTTGGAAAAAGGTCTTATTACTGAGAAAGAAGCTGATAATATGAGCGATAAAGAGGCTTTTGCCCTTATTATGAAGCCAGGTTTCTCAACAGCAGCTGTAGTTACAAATGTCTCAGGTCGTGGCGTTGGTATGGATGTTGTAAAAACTAATATTGAAAAAGTTAATGGAATCATTGATATTGATAGTGAAATTGGAATTGGAACATCTATTAAGTTAAAGATTCCTCTAACTTTGGCTATTATTCAGGCACTTTTAGTTGGTGTTCAAGAGGAGCATTATGCTATTCCTCTTGCGTCAGTTTTAGAGACTGTTAGAATTTCCAAAGATGAGATTTACACAGTTGAAGGGCGCTCAGTTATGAGACTTCGTGATGAGGTTCTCTCTCTGGTTCATATTGGAGATATTTTTGAGGTTGAGCGTATATTGGACTCAAGCGAGCATGCTTATGTAGTTGTTCTCGGTTTGGGAACAAGCAAGCTTGGCTTGATAGTAGATATACTTGTTGGACAAGAGGAGATTGTTATTAAATCTCTTGGTGATTTCCTAAAAGGTATAGAAGGTGTTGCTGGTGCAACTATCCGTGGCGATGGAGGCGTTACACTAATTGTTGATGTAATAGCTCTTATGGATATAGCCAAAAAAGTAAAATCAACAGTTCGTAATGACAGTGCAGAAAAAGCGGCTCTATTGTCACGCGACAAGACTAAAAGAAGTGATTACACAGTTATGATTGTAGATGACTCTAAAACAGATAGAACAATTATGAGAAAAGCACTTGAACCACTAGGAATTACTTTAGTTGAAGCGGGTGATGGACAAGAAGCACTAAATATTTTAAAGCAGGGTGATCATAATTTTGATGCAATGTTGGTAGATATTGAAATGCCTAGAATGGATGGTTATACTCTTGCTAATGAGATTAAAAAATATAACCGTTACAAAAACTTGCCTCTTATTGCTGTAACATCACGTACTGGTAAGTCAGATCGTATGCGCGGTGTTGAATCTGGAATGGTTGAATATATTACTAAGCCATACTCTGCTGACTACCTATCAAGTGTAGTTCAAAGAAATATTAATTTTAAATCGGAGTTTTTATAATGAGTGATAAATTAAAACAGATAATTGATAAGCAAAGTGCACAACAAAATAATACAGGCATTATTACTGATAATGTAGTTCAACTTGTCGGATTTGTTATTGGAGAAGAGGAATATGCTATTCCAATTTTAGCAATTCAAGAAATTATTAAGCCTTTTCCATGGACAAGAGTTCCTCAGGTTCCAAAACATGTTGTTGGTGTTTTTAATATGCGTGGGGCAGTTATCCCACTAATAGATCTTCGTATAAAATTTGGGCTAACTCCTAAAAAGCATACTGACGAGACACGTTTTATTGTTATGAGAGATGGGCATGATATTGCAGGTTTTGTAATAGACAGACTTACAATGGCAATAAGAATTAAAAAATCAGACATTGGTCCAGCTCCAGATACAATGAATGGTGACGACACAGCTATTGATGGAGTTGGTAAACAAGAGGATAGAATTATTACTATTCTTAAAGTGAACAAACTGCTAGAAAGAGATTTTTAGTAGTTTTTACATGTATCACTCATCTCTTGAAATTGAACATTCAGACAATAAGCTCTCCTTAGCGTTCACGGGAGAGCTTACTCTTTATAATATTTCAAAATATCAGAAACAGATAACTTCTATAAATTTTAATGGTGTTAAAATCGTAGAGATAGACTTTTCAAATCTTTTTTTTTTAGACAGTGCCGCTTCAATTTTTATATACAATTTACAAACCCAACTTTCCTCAAAAAACATACAAATCAATCTGCTTTGCAACAATAAAGAAATATTGGAAATATTAGAATTAATAAAAAAGCAAAAACAAAAAACAATTAAAATTTCACCCAATAAAGATATAAGTATTATAGAAAAGATAGGAATTAAAATTCATAGAAGCTATAAAGGATTTTTATCTTTAATGGCTTTTATGGGTGAGTTATTTATAAATATACTCTATTACTTTTTTTCAATTAAAAATATAAGGTATAAAGAGATTGCTTTTGAGATAAATGAAAGTGCTATAAAAGCAGTTGGCATTGTAGCTATAACTAGTTTTTTGATAGGCATAGTAGTAGCTTATCAGTCAGCATTTCAATTGAAATTGTTCGGGGCAAATGTATTTATAGTTGATATACTAGGGTTGTCAATACTTAGAGAGATATCACCACTTATTACAGCTATAGTAATTGCAGGAAGAAGCGGTTCGGCTTTTACTGCTCAAATAGGTGCTATGAAAATCACTGAGGAACTTGATGCCATGAGAACTATGGGTTTTGACCCATATAAGTTTTTAGTACTTCCTCGTGTAATTGCTTTAATGATAGCCATGCCAATACTTATTTTTTTATCAGATGTAATGGCTATTTTAGGTGGGATGCTTGTGGCAAATGTAGATTTGGATATCACTGTAAATCTTTTTTTAGATAGGTTTAGTGATGTTATTGCGGTAAAACACTTTTATATTGGGATTGTTAAAGGACCGTTCTTTGCTTTTTTTATTGCAACGATAGGAATATACCGAGGATTAATGGTTAAAAATGACACCCAGAGTATAGGATTTAACACAACTAAAAGTGTTGTAGAATCTATTTTTGCTGTCATTATTTGTGATGCACTATTTTCAATAGCCTTTACTAACTTGGGGATATAATGAGTAATCTTATAGAAGTTAGAGATGTTAGCACTATTTTTGATGATAGATTGGTGCATAATGGAGTTAGTTTAAGTGTAAAAGAGGGTGAGATTTATGGGCTTTTAGGTCCAAGCGGATGTGGGAAAACTACTCTTCTTCGTGAGATGGTGATGCTTCAAAGTAGTTATAGCGGAAGTATAGAAGTATTAGGACATAACTTACATCATATTAAACATGAAGAAGCTCAGCAGTTAAGACGAAAATGGGGAGTTTTATTTCAAGGAGGAGCACTATTTTCATCGTTAAGTGTAAGAGATAACATTGCACTTCCTCTTATTGAATATACTGATTTGTCTGCAAAGATGATCAATGAGATAGTTGAGTTTAAGATAAATATAGTCGGATTGAAATTGCAAGACGCTGATTTGTATCCATCTCAAATAAGTGGCGGAATGAAGAAAAAAGCAGCCTTGGCACGCTCCTTGGCAATGGATCCAAAACTTCTTTTTTTGGATGAACCCACAAGCGGATTGGACCCTATCTCTGCAAGAGAATTTGATAATTTAATTTTAAAACTTAGAGACCTTTTAGGCTTAACAATTGTAATGGTTTCACACGACTTACAATCAATTTATGATACACTTGATTCTGTTGCAATCATTGACAATAAAAAGATAGTTTATGAAGGAAGTTTAGATAGGATAAAGTCTGTAGAGAGTGAGTTTATACAGATATTTTTTGGGAATCATTATGAATAATAGAGTCAATTATAGTTTAGTCGGTTTTTTGGTACTTTTAAGTTTGGCTATGATGCTAGGGTTTGCATATTGGCTTTTAAAACCATCTGCAGAAGATGAGATGCAAAAATATCTTATATACTTTGATGAATCTGTTTTAGGCCTTAATACTGATGCATCGGTAAAGTACAGAGGTGTTAGTGTTGGTAAAGTTGAAAAACTCAGCATTAATCCAAATAATTCCGAACAAGTTGAAGTGCTAATTACCATTTTAAAAACAACACCGATAAAATCATCAACTGTAGCCAAGTTGACTTCTCATGGTATTACAGGTTTAAGCTACATAAATCTTAGTTTTGGTGATAGCGAAGCAGAACCACTTAAAGCTAATAATGAATATGAGTATCCGGTTATAAAAACTATCCCATCACTGTTTAATCAGATTGAATCGTCATTTGGAAGTTTCTCTGACAATTTATCAACAACATTAATGAGAACTAAGGAGTTGCTCGATGATGAAAATCAGATTCAAATAGCACTTTTACTAAAAAACAGTGCTCTGTTTATGGATAAAATGAATTACATGTTAGACGACAAAACAATAAATGATTTTAAATTAGCTATGAAAAACCTTAGCAGCAGTACAAAAAAAATTGATGATATGATGCCACGCATAGATATGTTTTTACAAAATAGTGTAGAATGGGAAAATAAAATATCAAACTCTTTTGGTTCAATAACCAATAGTTATATTGGAATTAAAGATTCAATGGATGTTTTTAAAGAAGCAGTTGCGAGTGGTGATTTTAATTTTAAAGAGATTACAAGTGATCTTATTCCAACTATGAACAACACTTTTTTATCTATGCAACAGCTTGTTATAAAAATTGAAGAAGCTATTAACAGATATGAAAGAAGTCCTGGCGACATGATATTTACTCAAGAAAAAATAAAAAAAGGACCAGGTGAGGATTAACACATGAAACTAATTTTTATAATTGCAAGTTTGCTTTTGCTCTCAGGCTGTACTACAACTAAACCATCTATTACAGAGTACAGATTAGTTAGTAAAAACATGAGTAAAAACACTAAAGCAGCGTATAGTTGCTCGGATAAATCATTAAAGGTATCACAAGCGTTTAGTCCTAGTATGCTGATGTCTTTAAAAATGCATTATGCGCAAGATGAAAATAAAATCTTTTTCTACTCTGAATCTGAGTGGAGTGAAACACCAAACAATGCGATTACTTTACAAATATATGAAAAAGTTAGGAGTAGTAATCTTTTTGAAAATGTTCAAATATCAAAATCAAGAAGTAACGGTGAGTTGATTTTGGAAACAAATATAGAAGATTTTATGCAGTACTACACAGCAGACTTAAAAAAATCATATGCCAATGTTGTAATAAGTTTAACACTTATTGATTCTAAAACTAGAGAAGTGATTTCAGCTAAAACATTTGAGTCCAAAGTTTACTCAACAACGCTTAATGCAGATGGCGGAGTTGAAGCTTTGAGCAATGCATTAGAAAAAGTTTTACAACAATCTTTAGAGTGGCTTAATGGAGCATGTACGTGATAACAGAGAATGAATACAAAAAAAGAAGAGATACGTTAGCTAAAAAACTTTACAGTGGTTCGGTTGGTGTTATGTTTAGTGCTACATGTAAGAGCAGATCAAATGACACAGAGTATCCATATAGACAAAATAGTGACTTTTATTATCTTACAGGTTTTAAAGAAGATAACGCAACCTTAGTTTTTGTCAAAGAAAAAAATAGTGTTAAAACTGTGTTGTTTCTACAAAAAAAAGATGAACAGTTAGAGCTTTGGAGTGGGAAAAGGTTAGGGGTTAAAGAGGCGAAAAAAAGATTCTTGGTTGATGAAATATATACCACTGATGACTTTAAAAAGAGTATAAAAGAGTATCTAGCAAATAAAAAATATTTATATTCTGATCTAGATTCTAAAGACAAAAGGGTAAAAAAGGTTTTGAAGATGGCAAAAAGTATTAAAACTTTTGCCAATATAGTTTTACATGTACAAAAGATGAGACTAATAAAGTCTGCTTCTGAAATAGATATAATAAACAAAGCAGTAGCTATAACAACAGCGGCTCATCATCGGGCAATGCATAGCAAAAAAATAGGTAAACATGAGTTTGAACTTCAGGCAGAGATAGAGTATGAATTTAAAAAAAATGGAGCATACAGCGACGCCTATACATCTATTGTAGCATCTGGAAACAGTGCTAATACTCTTCATTACACCGATAATAATAACATTATGATTGACGGGGAGCTTGTATTAATAGATGCAGGCTGTGAGTATGAATATTATGCCAGTGACATAACTAGAACCATCCCTGCAAATGGCATGTTTACACAAGCACAAAAAGAGTTATATAGTGTAATTTTGAATACTCAGCTTAAAGTAATAGAGATGATTAAACCAGGCGTGAAGCGAAGTGATTTACAAGCTAAAGCGGAGGTACTGTTAACAAAAGGGATGGTTAAACTTGGTATTTTAAAGGGTGACTACAAAGAGCTAATTAAAAACAAAAAACACAAAAAATATTATCCGCATGGAATAGGTCATTGGATGGGCCTGGATGTTCACGATACGGCTCCTTACTTGGATGATAAAAAGAAAGAAATACCACTTAAAAAAGGTATGGTTTTAACAATAGAGCCTGGATTGTATATAGACAAAGATGATAAAAATGTGCCCAAAGAGTATCGAGGTATTGGGATTAGAATTGAAGATGACATTCTAGTTACTCAAAATGGATATAAAAACCTCTCCTACGGTATAGCAAAAACGGTAGAAGAGATAGAGAATAAGTCAAAACTGTAAAGATGAGATTCCAAATCAAGTTTGGAATGACGACAACACCGCTTTGGAATGACTACAACTACGTCACCCTGAACTTGATTCAGGGTCTAGTTGGCTAATTATACGAATAGCTCCACCCTGTAAGCTTATGTGTTTTTGCTTCATAAAAGTTGTCAGAATCAGCTAGAAAGTCCATCACGTGCATAACGGAGTAGGGTATACTTCTTTGATCTTCTGGTGATACTAAAAGGAGTGGCATTGGAGTATCCTGAGCACTCATTGAAAATCCAACAGGCATTAACTGGCTCATTACCTCTATTGGGTTTTTCATAGAGTTTTCATCTAAAAACTTATCTAAAATAGCATCTTTAACATCTTGGGGTAGCTTCTCATCTGTATTTAAAAAGATTGTAAACTGAATAGGGGTGTCTTTAAATTTACTTGGAGCAGGAGCTGCCATAATAATATACTCTACATTTTCAAGATGTTTTGAAATTTCATTAAGAGTGAAATACTTGTCCGTCTTTATAGCTTTTGCTTCCATTATTTAGACTCCTCATCTATAAGTGGTTTCCCGGTCTTCTCTTCTATCTCTTTTTGAAGCTTGGACATTTCAAATCTAACAATGTCCATAATATGTGGAGGTACGTTGTCATCTTTACTCCATAGAACTTCATCAATATTTCCACCGTAATCACGGCCAAGTTCCTCAACTTTTTTAGAGTACTCTTGCAAATCTTTGCAAACTTCTACCCTCTCATCAGCGGTATCTGTAAGTTCTATATACCAATCTTCATGACTGCCATCCGCCATTTTGATTATTGATTTAAATATTGCAGACATCTTTTATCTCTTAGTTTCATCGAATTTTTTAGTAAATGTGATTAAATCATCTTTTTTCTTTAAATCACCATTATATGTAATATCTGATACTCTAGCACTATCGTCATTTAGTATTTTAGGAACAGCATCACCATTAGCAATTACTTCCATATGTGCATCTAACTCATCTTCACTGTATGCCATTTGCATATCAGCCGCAACTACATGTGGAATCTCTTCTATTACTCTAAGTTTTTCCAGCTCCTCAGCAACACCATTACCCTCTATTGTGATGATGATTCTACCTTTTTCATCGTGCATATGATAATCACACACTTCACAATCTTTTAGACTCTGAACAACCTCTTCTAAATATTTTGGTACTGTTTGAACTACTATACTTGATACATTCATTTTGCTTCCTTTATTATTTATTGATATGTTATTTTTCTTATTTTTTCGCCGTTTTCTTGGCGAATTTTATCATATAACTTCTGATGTTTTAATTTTTCAGCGTGGCTTATAGGAGTTCTTAGTGATTTGTATTCAACTAAAACTCCATCATTATAAACACCGGAAACAATTGCTTCAACCCAGTAGTAACCGCCATCTTTACGCATGTTCTTTACAACACCGGTCCACTGTTTTTTACTTTTAATCGTCTCCCATAAATCTTTGAAAATAGCACTTGGCATATCAGGGTGCCTGACAATATTGTGAGATTTTCCTATAAGCTCTTCAAGCTTATAGCCACTAATCTTGCAAAATACGTCATTAGCATAAGTAATAAATCCATTTAAATCTGTTCTTGAAATAATAAGCTCATCTTGGGGAACTTCCGTCTCTATTAAAAATTCACTTTTGTTATAATCCATCTCTTGCTCCTGATTTATTTACACTGTATAGATTAATGATTTTGTCATTACTGGAGACTAAAAAACTATTCTCGTCTATAAACACAATATTTGATAGTGTGATTTTATTTCCGCCAAATATCCCTAACGTAGATTTAGTCGTAGTGTCAAATAGAGTTACATTGTTGTTTTCATCACTGGCATAAGCCACTCTGTTGCCACTTGGTGACAGACCAACACTGTACACTAAAAAATTTGACTGTTTATAGTATGCCAGGTTTGATTGTACATCATATATTACAACCCTTCTATCTTGACCTGCTGTAGCGATAATTTTATTTTTATAATCAACCTGAAAAACATTATCTAGATTTTGTCCCTCCAGAACTCTTATAAATTTGCCATTTTTTGTGCTGTGCATCTTTAGATTACCGCTCTCATCTGCAACTACTACTTCACTCTTCTCTTCGTTTAAACAAAAGTCAGAGAACTTAGCGCCACTTACTTGAATGGACCAGTTTTGCTTAGCAGTTGTCATATCATATGAAATAAGTTCACTACTAAGGAGTCCCAATAAAATTGTGCTTTTATTTAAAAACTTAGCTTTTGCAATAGTGAGAGCTTTTGAAAAATCAATTAAAAGCTCTGTTTTGTTGTTTTGATGAATATGGACTCTTCTGTACCCTTGTTTTGTTTGTGAAAGAATAAGTATTTTATCATCAATAATATCAACAGAAAAAACTTTAGAATCAACATCATCACCTATAAAATCTTTTATCTGCTCTAGTTTTATTTGCTTTAGAAGTTTTTTACTTTTAAAATCAAATATATCAACCGTCCCAGCATCTGTGCCACTGTAAACTTTGCCCTCTTTATATACCAAATCAACAACATTGCCACTGGAGATAAAGTGTCCAATAGGCTGTTTTATGTCTGCTCCAAACAGAGATGTCAGCAAAATACCTATAAGTATGATTTTATTCACTACCGCACCTTTATATCTATAGCATTTGTCGGACATTTACTTATACAAAATCCACAAGATGTACAATTTGAATTAATTTCAGGCATAAACATTGCCTTGAAATCTATGGCGTTGTCTAAACATGGGTCTTTGCAAGAAAAACACATAGTATGATTCCAACTAAGACATGTACTTTTATTAATAGTTACATGTATATTAATTGGCTTTTTATCTTCTACATGTAGAACTCCAAACTCACAAGCTTTTGCACACTCATCACAGTAGGTACATCCGCTCAAAGAGAAGTTTAAGTATGGAGTTCTGTCATCTGCAATTTTTATTATTTCTTCTTCACAAACAGTGGCGCATTTTGCGTCACATTTGCTACACTCATTATGAAAAAGAGATTCATCACCAAAGTAAGGCGGTCTTATAAGCTTCTCTTGCTTGTTCTTTGTATTTAAAGAAGAAACAAGAGAGCTAAAAAGCTCTCTTCTTTTGTTCATTTAATGCTCGTTTAAATAACCGGCAGCAGAATCTTTGTTTGCAATATCTGATTCAGTTACAAAGTTCTCACCATCTTTAATGGTATTTAAACCATCAGTTAGATTAGAACCACTCCATGTAGATAAGTTCGCACCATCTTTTGAGGTATACTTAGCTTCGAAAGTGTTTTCAACCGCTAAATTACCTTGAGATTGAGGAGCATGACACAGAGTACAATTAAATCTTGAACCCTGAAGTTTATCTGTTTTTTTAATCGCAACTTCATTTTTGTAGTTGTCCACTGCTTTTTTGAATACACCATCTACAACACCGTGTTTAGGTCTAAAGTCCGTAAAGTGCGATACAGGAATTGGCGTAGCGCCCATAGAACTTGCAACATCCGGCATGTGACAGCCTGTACACTGGTTATCAGATATTTTAATAGGCAACATCCCATCAGTGCCATGGGGAATCATTGGTGGAGCATCCTGAAATGCTCTTGTGATTTTAGCACTTGCGCCGGCCATCTCTGTCCTGTACTCAGTTTTTGAAGCGGCAGTGCTCTCCTCGCTGTAAATATCAGTCTTTCTAAGACCTAAAGACTCCTCAGTTACAGCTTTAACTGTTTTAGTATCACCTGCTGGAGTGGCTTTATCTGCACAACCAACTATCAGTAGTGTAGTAGCAACTAAACCAATCGTTATGTTTCTTATTGTTTTCATCTTATTCTCCCGTTGTTTTATTTTTTGCTAGTTTTCGTATTGAAAAATTAAGAGCGTCATCATCACACACTTCAATACATCTAGCACAATTTGTACATTCACCTGATAGTACAGATAAACTCTCTTTGCCAACCATATGTAGTACTTGGTGCTCAGGGCAAACAGTTTTACACTTCATACATAAAGTACAATTCTCTTCTGAATGACTCACTCTTATTAGACTAAAATTGCCTAACAGTGAATAGAATCCACCAAGAGGACATACATGTCCGCACCAACCATTCTTTAAGACGAATAAGTCAAAAAGAAATATTATGAGCATTGCTGCCCAACCAAAACCTAAACCAAACACTATACCTCTATGAAGCATAGATATTGGTGATATAAATTCAAAGGCTGTAATGCCCATAGCAGCTGAGATAATCAAGCTTAATGCTAAAACCCAGTATCGCATATTTCGCGAAGCTGGTTGTCTTCTTGAAATATCATCTACACCAAGCTTTCTTCTAAGCAGTGCTGCTGCATCTGTAACTATATTCACAGGACAGACCCAGCTACAAAAGACGCGACCGCCAATAAGTAGATAAAATATAGCAACTATAAATACACCAATAAGTAAGTCTATGCTTAAAATAGCACCTGCTGCAAGCATTTGTAGTGCTGCATATGGATCACTTAAAGGAACGGTATTTAAAACAAGAGATGAACTAAGGTTACCCTTTAAGATACTCCATCCCCAAGCATTAGCCGAAAAATATAAAACTAATATACTTATTTGTGTAAATCTTCTAAAAAACAGATATCGGTAGTTATTCCATAGCGTAGCCATTAGTACAACTCCTCTTTGCTATTTAAAGAATCAATAGCACTCTCTTTGCTTATCTCAGTTTTCGTTTTGATTTCCATTGCGTTTTCTAAACGTTTTTCATCATCTTTGTCCCAACCTTTGATATAGTAATCACCGGCTTTACCTTGAGCGACCTCTCTTGGAAGTATAAATATAGATGCTTTTTCTGTAACACAGGCTCTTTCACATAAACCACAACCAGTACAGATATTAGCATGAACAACCGGCTTCATAAAGGCATGCTTACCAGTTCTCTCATTCTTTTCATATTTAATTGATATAGCCTCGCCCAGTAAAGGACAAGCTCTATAACAAGCATCACATTGGATGCCCCAAAATGCTATACAGCTCTCACTGTCAATAATAGCTAGACCCATATCAGCCACGTTTATATCGAGTTTTGCATCTGTTGTAACACTAGATTCATCAAGGGCTCCCGTAGGACATACAGGGACACATGGAATATCTGTGCACATATAACAAGGTATATCTCTAGGGATAAAATATGGAGTTCCTAGAGGTTTATTGTCACCTGGTTTAGCAAGCAATAGCGTATCGTACGGACAAGCTAAAACGCATAGCCCACACTTTATACATGTTTTAAGAAAATCATCTTCTTTTATGGCTCCAGGTGGGCGGAGTAAAAGTTGTGAAGCTGTAACTTCGTCAACATATGCACTCCAAATAAAACCACCAAGTGCTGTTATACCAGCACTCCTTGCTATATTGAGGATAAATTTTCTTCTATCGCTTACTAGTTCAGTTTTCATTTTTTAGTATAACCTTTTATGCTTTGTAGATTTTTACAGCACATTTTTTAAAGTCTGTCTGTTTTGACATTGGACACGTCGCATCTAAACAAACTTTGTTGATAAATACTTTTTCATCAAACCAAGGTACAAATACTAAGCCTTTTGGCGGTCTGTTTCTACCACGAGTTTCAACTCTGGCTTTAACTTTGCCACGTCGAGACTCAATCCAGCACAAGCCACCTTGAGTAAGATCTTTATTTTTTGCATCGCTAGGGTGCATATAACATAGTGCTTCTGGAACTGCACGATATAGTTCAGGAACACGCATAGTCATAGTTCCTGAATGCCAGTGTTCTAACACACGCCCCGTATTTAACCAAATATCATACTCTGCATCCGGCATTTCTGGAGGATCCATGTACGGACGAGCAAAAATCTTGGCTTTATTAGCGAGTGATTTTTTCTCAGAATCTTTATCTTTCCCACCTAGAGTACCACTTTGAAGTGCCTTTGCAATAGTTCCATAGAATGCATGTGAGTTACCACTCTCTTTAGTTGCTTTTGCTGCATATGGGTCATATTTAGCATTAAATCTCCATGCTGTCTCTTTACCGTCAACAACAGGCCATTTAAGACCACGAACTTTATGGTACATGTCAAATGGTGCTAGGTCATGTCCATGCCCACGTGTAAATGCAGCATACTCTTCCCAAAGATATTTTTGGATGAAGAAGCCATAACCTTTAAATACTTTTCCATCTGAGCCAACAACATTTCTGCTGTCTCCGTAACCCTCAGTATTGTCATACCCTTTTTGAATTGGGTCGTTTTGGTCAAGTTTATAAGTTTTAGCAACTTTATTTGCAAATAAAATATCAAACATTGTTGTATCTTCGCTGTAACCCATAGCCTTTGCTTGCTCTATAACACTAGGAAGCGCATCTTTTCTCGGACCAGATGGTGCCTGCGCACCCCATAAATCTTTAACTGTAAATCTCTTTGAGAGTTCAACCCATTGCCAAGTATCAGACATTGCATCGCCAACCGGAAGTACTTGCTGTCTCCAGTGTTGAGTACGGCGTTCAGCATTTCCGTATGCTCCCCATTTTTCATAAATCATAGCCGTTGGAAGGATAAGGTCAGATACTTTTGCGGATATACCCGGATACCCATCAGATGTAACTATAAAGTTATCCATTTCACGCGCTGCTTTTAACCAGTGAGTTGCAGATCCTGAATCTTGATAAGGATTACAAACATTTACCCAAGCAAATTTAATTAAGCCATCTTGGATATCACGGTGGATTTTCATAATATGTTGTTTTCCAACACCATTTAGTGTCCCATTTGGAACCATCCATTTCTCTTCTGCTATTTTTCTGTGAGCAGGATTTGCAACCATCATATCTGCTGGAAGTCTATGTGTAAACGTACCAACTTCACGCGCCGTTCCACATGCAGAAGGCTGGCCTGTTAAACTAAATGCTCCCTCACCAGGATTAGCTTGTTTATTTAATAAAAAGTGAACATTGTAAGCAAGTGTATTAACCCAAGTACCACGTGTATGTTGGTTCATACCCATTGTCCAAAAAGATACTACTTTTCGTCCCTTTTCAATATACAAGTTAGCTAACTCTTGAAGTTTTGCTTTGAAGCTATCAAGAGACTCATCGGGATTGCCTTTTGTAATAGTTGCAGTATATTCCAGTGTATATGGTTCTAAAGATTTCTTATACTCTTCAAAAGAGATTTCCCAGTGACCTAATGTACCAGCAGTATGATTCATAGTGTCACCAGCTTTATAACCAAAAGGCTCTAGTGCTGGTCCCTCTTTATCAGAAACAGTTGTTTTCATCTCTTTATTGATTGTTTGCATCTCTAAAGCAGAATATTGACCAGCACTACCATCAGCATTGACAGGAGACATAGATTTTTCACCGGCTCTTCTCATACCGTAACCGATATTTACCGGACCAGCAGCAAATACCATATGTTTCTTAACAAAATCCCAGTCTATAATACCTTCAGCTTCATCTCTCATTACAATTTCTCTTGCAATGTAGTTCCATAGAGCTATATCAGTATTTGGAGAGAATATGATTTCCGTATCAGCCAAATCTGAAGTTCTGTGGGTATAAGTTTGAATACTTATAACTTTTACTCTCTCAGGGTCTGAAAGTTTTCTATCAGTTACACGAGACCATAAAATAGGGTGCATCTCTGCCATATTTGAACCCCATGTAACTATTGTATCAGTTAGTTCAATATCATCATAACAGCCAGAAGGTTCATCAACACCAAATGTTTGGTAAAAACCAACAACAGCTGATGCCATACAGTGACGTGCATTTGGATCAATAGCGTTTGATCTAAAACCTGCTTTCATCATTTTTTGAGCTGCATAACCTTCCATAATAGTATATTGACCAGAGGCGAAAATACCAATTCCTTCAGGTCCACCATGCTTAAGTGCTTTTTTGATGTTTATCGCCATCTCATCAAAAGCTCTTTCCCAAGATATAGGTGCAAATTTACCTTTTTTGTCAAAGTTGCCATTTGCATCCATTCTAAGTAATGGCTTGGTTAGCCTGTCGGCACCGTACATAATCTTTGCATTAAAGTAACCCTTAATACAGTTTAGACCACGATTAACCGGTGCCGCAGGGTCACCTTTAACAGCTACAATCTTACCATTTTTAGTAGCCATCATAATACCACAACCCGTACCACAGAAACGACAAGCTGCCTTGTCCCATCTCCAGTCGCCTTCAGCTTGAGCTGCTGCTGCTTGTAGGTCTGCCGGTACACTCATACCAATTGCCGCTGCCGCAGATGCCGCCGCTGAACTTTTAAGAAATTCTCTTCTAGAAAGTGTCATATTCTCTCCTGTTAGATAATATTTTTTGTTATGTATAGATTAACAAGAAGAAGTATAGCACAGTTTTTTTTTAATGCACTTGACTTGTGTCAAAATCTTAGTCTTTTAAATTAAGTTATATTTTATATATTGAAAAATGAGGCTGATTTATGGGGATATTTATGGTTTAACTATTTGGCAACTTTTAGTAAGTTTCTCTAACTCTTTTTTTAGGTTTGAAAGTTTATGTGTTGAGTTTATTAAAACTTCTGTTGATTCTATAACAATATCTTCACTATTATTGAGGTGTTTGGATGCCAATGAATTGTCTTGCAGTTCATTTATTATAGTATCAAACTCATCTGTTAGCTCCTCTAGTTTGGAAGATGCGTATTGTGATTGTCTCAGAGCTTCGTCGGAATGCTCTATGGCAGAGTTTATTTTTTGAATAAAGCAATTAATAGTACCCCCAACTTCAACTATTTCACTTTCGCTTTCAGGTTTAATTTTTATTGGTGTAATCTTGGATATGTTTTCATTATTAATCAGTGTTTTGGAGTGTTGTATAAAAGAGTCTACATGTGACTCCATGGCTCTAAGTTGTATAAGTGAATATAAAAGCAAAATGAAAAATGTAAAGGCTGATAAGTATTGAAAAGTTTTTATAAAGTCAGATTTTTCTTCACTATGGTTTGTGTATAGTGTTACAAGTTTATCTACACTCTCAAGCAGTATGGTATTTTGGTTATATATAGATTTAACCACTTCTTCTAGCTCTTTACTTGTGTTTAACTTTGAACTACTTAGAAGTTTAAACTTTTGAATGTTTTCATAAAAGTCATCCCAAAGTTTATTTACACTATTAAGTTGTGTCAAAATACTATATGTATCAACTGCTGATATCTCTTTATCTTTGTCCCCGTATTTTAAAATTTTGAGACCATTAATAAACTCAGCAGCAGCGGAATCTAACTCAATAAAATCTTTATTTGAACTATGATATATATAAAAAACATTTTTAGCAATTTTTTGAGTCAACATTCTTTGTTTTCCAACAATATTTACTACTAGAGCGTCTTTTGTATTTTGCTGGTTTAGGTATATTGTCGTTGCTATTACGCTGATCATTAGCATTGTTAGCATCGCGCCTAAGAGCTTGATTTTTGTGCTCATTTTTGTAGTTTTTTTCATGATAATCCACCATTATATATATTCTGAAGTAACTTTTTATCAAGAATAGTGACGATTGAGTTTTCAATATTAATGATAGAACTTCTTTTTAATTTTTTTAAAACTCTAGATAGTGTCTCCGGTTGAATATGTAACATAAAAGAGACTTCAGTCCTTTTAAGTGTGTTAAACATTTCCAAATCATCACACAGGGTAAAAGCAACTTTTGCAGTTGCATCAAATACCAACTCCCTGTTTACAACACAGTGAAGTTGCTGAGTTTTTGAGAGTATCTCATTTATGAACTCACTGTTTAGTATGTTTTTAGATAAGAACTGTGTTTTAAACTCTAAAAAATCAACTTCAAGTATAGTACTGTCTTCCATAAATTCAGCATTGGAAAAACAGTGAATTATATTATTGTCTAGAGTGGTTAGTTCTGAAATAAGAGAGTTTTTATGTATATTGTAAAGAAAGATTTCATTCTCAAACTTATCTATTTTATAAACTTTTAAAAGTCCTGAGACTAAAAAAAATATTTTATTATTAGTGTCATTCTCATAATAGAGTATTGATTTTTTTGGGTACTTAACTACCGTTGAGATGCTATCAATTATATTTAACATATCACTATCAAGTGAAGCAAAAAAAGATAGTTGTCTTATATGATATTGTTTTTCATTCATAATTTATACTTTGTATTTATGACTATTTTTGTTCAATAGATTAACTTTTACGTATTCTACCATCAATTTAAATTAAATTTCTATATTTGGCATAGTGTTTGCTTTGGTTAATTGATGTTTAACAGGGAGAAAAATGAATTTTATAGAAGCATTAAAGCTTAAAAGTAAACTTTTTTTTATATTTGTACTTATAGCAGTTGGTCTGTTCTTTATCGGTATCATGGGTACAATAAATCTTAATTCAATGAAAAAAAACTTAGATGCCTTATACTTTGGTTCTTTAGTCCCTGTTATAGAACTTAATTCAATCTTACAAATATATCATTCAGGTTTGGCAAATACAATATACAGGGCTAAAAATTCTGAGATTACCCCTAGCGAAGTTGAATCAAAGATTCAACTTTCAGTAAAAAACATTAGCAGAGAGTGGGAAAAGTATGAATCTCACTTTAAAAGAGACAAAGAGCTTGACTATGTTGAGTATACAGCACTGGAAATCAAGGCGACGAATAAATATTTTTATAAAATAATAAAAGCTTTGTCTGATGGTCACGATATTAAAGAGATATCTATAGTAAGTTTAGAGAAAAAAATCTCACATATCAACAAAGTAGTTAATAAACTCATTGCTTATGAAGTGAGTGTCGCCAAGTATGAGAGAAAGAAATTTATAGATGTTTATGATTATTTACTCGTGCAAGTTGGTTTTATACTGGCAGTTGTAATCTTGGGAGTTATGCTGATATCATATTATGTCTTTAAAAGTATTCAAAAAGATCAGACAGCATTAGAGGTGGCAACAAAGAGATTGAAGATAGCAAATAAAAAACTGGAAAATGTCTCATATACAGACTCATTAACAAATCTTTACAACAGAAGATATTTTAATCTAGTTTATGACAGAGAGTTAAAGAGAGCAAAGAGAAGTAACACATATATAACTTTTATGATGTTGGATATTGACTTCTTTAAGCAGTATAATGACACTTATGGGCATATTGAGGGAGATTTTGCTCTTAAGAGTGTTGCAAAAGTATTGCAAGATATACTAAAAAGACCCGGAGATTTTGTATTTAGACTTGGCGGAGAGGAGTTCGGAATATTACTCACTGAGACAGATGAATCCAATAGTGCAAAGTTGGCTAGAGATATCTGCAACTCTGTTAGAGGAAGAGAAATCAAACACTCAGGCTCTAAAGTCAATGAGTTTGTCACCATCTCTATCGGTGTTGTTTGCTGTATCGCTGATGAAGCATTAAATGATGAGATACTTTTGTCTCGTGCTGATGAGATGCTATATAAAGCAAAAGACAGCGGAAGAGACCGTTATAATATAACTACAAATGTAAGTGAAGCAAAAACTGCCAAGGTAAAGAGTGAAGAGAAAAAAGAAGATGGGAAAAAAGAGTTTATTGCTTAGTGTCCACTCTTAAACCTGAACTTTTCTGCTATGAGTAGAGCTCTAAGCTTATCTTTTAATTCTCCTTGAAACTCCATCCACCCATCTTTAAAAGCTCCACCGCAGCCAAGTTTTTTCTTCAAAATTTTCAGAATTGCTTCGGAATCATTTAAAGGGAGATGGAACTCACCGACGAGTGTAACGGTTTTGCCACGACGCTTCTCTTTTTTAAAAATTAAGAAGTGCTTTGAGGGGTCTAAAATTTCATCTGAGACAGTCGTTTTTCTTGATGATTGAATCTCTGCCCACCCATCATCAATATCTGCACCTATAAAGATATCGAGTTTTTTGCCTCTAGACATTTTCGCTGCCTATATATCTAAATCTAGGAACTAATGTATTGTTAACTTCAACTTCTTCAAAAAACATAGTATATGGTCTTGCCCACAGAGTTTCATCGCCGTACATCGCGCGGTAAAGGACCATAAGCTCCTCTGTCTCACTATGTCTTAGTGTATCTATGACTTCATAGCGGTTACCCTTGTAATGTTCATAGATTCCTGTCTTCATACTACAAAACTTTTTGAGCTAATACACTCATGTTGTCGGTGTCATAAGAACTGTTTTTTACACTTTGAAGAACCTCTGCATGTGAGATGTTTTTAGCGTTGTATACAACTATTATAACTTCATCGGAAGATTTTAAAAATGTACTCTCCCCGTAAGGTGTATATCTAGTCGCCCCTATGCTGATAATCGCCTCTTTGGGATTGTTACATGTAGAGATATATTCACTTAAATTTTCTAGCGGTCCAAAATCTTCTTGAGTGTTTATCTGATTTATCATCCAGTCAAGAAGTTTCTCATAAAAGTAGCTATAACCGGTTAGTTCTACATCCTCGCCATACGAGTGAACTTCACCATCTCTTCTTAAAAAGCTGCATATTGAGTAGTTGTCCATAACTCCGCCAGCGCTAAATTTGTCAATGGCAATTAAGTTGTCACTAATCCCTTTAGATGCTTCACCCCAGTTTTTTTTATCACTAATCTTACTGGCACCTGCTACTCTGATAGAGCAGTCGTTATAGGCTCCAAAGTGCGTAGGGATGATTTTAGAGAGTTTGTTGTTTATATATTCAAGTCTACATGTAAGTCCAACTTCAGGTTCAGCCTGAACATTTACATCTTTGTTTGGAAGTTTAATGGTAGTACTTGAGAGAGGGTAGGTTTTTAAAATGGCTTTTGCCTTAAAGGATGACACAAGGGCCTCATTCTCTACATGTAGAGGGAGATAAAAAGGGAACATCCCTTTTGGGGCTGCTTCATCGGCTGTTATAATATCTTTAAAATCTTCTAGTTCGCCGGCTTGAGCCAGGTGAAGTGCAAAGTTACCTGCAATTCCCAGCCCTAAAAAATCTCTATAAGTGTCCACTTGCTTTGGCCTCAACAAACTCTTCATAAGTACCTTTGAAATCTGTATAACTTCCATCAGCATGTAGCTCGATTATGCGGTTAGCAAAAGCGTCCAGTAGCTCACGGTCATGAGATACACAGATAACATTTCCTTTGAAGTTGTAAAGAGCTTCACCAAGTGCTACGATAGCCTCAAGGTCAAGGTGATTTGAAGGCTCATCTAGAAGTACAAAGTTTCCACCCTCTAACATCATCTTACTAAGCATCATTCTGTGTTTTTCACCACCGGAGATACTTACAACAGATTTCTCTTGCTGTTCGCCATTAAAAAGCAT
The DNA here is from genome assembly GCF_015265455.1 of Candidatus Sulfurimonas baltica. Taxonomy (NCBI): domain Bacteria; kingdom Pseudomonadati; phylum Campylobacterota; class Epsilonproteobacteria; order Campylobacterales; family Sulfurimonadaceae; genus Sulfurimonas; species Candidatus Sulfurimonas baltica. Next base: position 521,924 of record NZ_CP054492.1, read on the forward strand.
ACGGCCAAGACAGTTTCTAACCTCTGCCATATCTCCTTTAGGATTAAACGATTTTAACCAATCATAAAGAGTACCATCACCTTTAATAATGTCTGCCGTATCTTGTGGAAAGTAACTATTCTCGATTGTAGCACCCCAGTGAATTTCGCCGGAAGTCGGTTTCATCTCTTCCATCATAATTTTCATAAGAGTTGTTTTTCCAACACCATTTGGTCCGATTAGTGCAACTTTTTCATCTGGAATAAATTTAAGACTTATATCTTTTAAAACTTGATTGTCTCCAAAAGAGTGATTGATGTTTGTAATGTTAAGTGCTTCGTCACCCATTGCTCTTTTTGCCTTAAAAACAATGCTTGGGTCTCTTCTTGAGGATGGTTTGATATCGTCAATTACAAGTTTGTCAAGTTGTTTTTGTCTTGAAGTTGCTTGTTTTGCCTTAGAAGCATTTGCACTAAATCTTCTAACGAAAGCTTCAAGTTGTTCTTTCTCTTTCTCTTGTTTAGCGTTGTTAAGTTCATTTTGCTTAGAAATAACATTTGCAGCTATATACCAGTCGTTGAAGTTACCTGTAAATTCACGAATCTTTTGGTAATCTACATCTAATATATTTGTAACAACGGCATTTAAGAAGTGTCTATCGTGAGAGATAACAACCATAGTTCCCTCATGTCTTTGAAGCTCGTTTTCCAACCATGTAATCGTTTCAATATCTTGATTGTTGGTAGGCTCATCGAGGAATAGTACATCAGGTTTTGGGTATAAAACTTGAGCTAAAAGAACTTTAAATTTGTCAGCACTATCAAGAGTTGACATAAGGTCGTTATGCTGATTTGCAGGGATACCAACATTTTCAAGTATCTTTGCAATATTTACATCGTACTCATAAGTAGGATCTTCTTCTACACAAATAACTTCTAACTCTGCAAGACGGTCATTTACAGCATCATCTTCAAAATCACCAGTTGCATAGATAATCTCTTTTTCTTTTATTGCATCATAAAGTCTTTTATTGCCGTATAAAACAGCATCCATAATAGTAAACTCTTCAAAGGCATATTGATTTTGCCCGAGAACACCGACTTTATTAGTTTTTGGGATTATTACTTCACCGTCATACTCATTTATTTGTCCACACAGGATTTTTAGAAAAGTTGTTTTTCCAGCGCCGTTAGCACCGATAAGACCATATCTTTTATGACGATCAAGCTTTAGATTTATATTTTCAAACAAGACTCTATTGCCATAACGCATTGTTAAATTTTGTACAGTTACCATGATTTTTATCTCTCGCTTAGGTACAATTGGCTGTACCTATTAATTTTCGCGATTATAGCTGAAAGTAGTTTAAAGCTTGATTTAATAACTAGTTATTATTTCAGTTTACTATGCGGTTTGTCCCAGAAACTATCTTCTGGTTTATTTTTATTCATATTTTTAAAATATTTTTCATCTGTTCTTGCAATCTCTGCACGAATAAGGTTAACAATAGCTTTTTGAGATGCAATAGGCTCTGGAAGTGCACAGTACTCACCCTCTGTAAGCTCATCATTAAATTTTTCTTCATCAAAGTTTTTACCAATGTATTTACAAATATATTTTAAATCTCTCTCCGCATTGCCTAAACATGAAGTTGCACCCGGAGATGGCGTCATGTTGAAAATTAGACCCTCTCCCGTAAAGATAGAAGCCTCACCTAGCATCAATTTTTGTTGCTCTTTATCTAAAACTTGTGGACGAACACCACCAAAACCAGGAGCATAGTTGAATTCATCAAGCTTAAGCCCAGGTACAATTTTTCTAGCATCTCTTAAAAATAGATACTTATTGAAAAATGGAATCTCATAAAGAAAATTTCTAAAAAGATAGTTACGGATATCACTCTCTTTTAGAAGTTTCCACAATGCTGTAGCAATTTTTGTGTCAAATCTAAGAGTTTTCCAGAAGTCCATGTATGTTCCGCTTTTGTAACGCTCTAGTTTTGGCAGAACCAAAGCAGTTGGTCCAAAACGGGTGTTTCCATCGGCAAGTACATCTGGGTCACCATGAAGAGCTGCAAATGGGAGTTTCGGATTTTGAACCATGTATACTTTTCCATTTAAGAGCTTTTGTTCAGTCATATAAAAACTGCCCGCAACCGGTAAACAACCTAGTTCTAAACCAAAGCCCATTCTGTGTGCTAAAAACAAAGAGTGTGCTCCGGCATCTACAACAACAAAATCTGCATAGTAAGTATCGTTAGCAGTTTTAACAACATAACCACGTTTTTTACTTTTTTCTATGTCTAGAACTTGAGTATTTAAAAATAGTTCAACATCAACATCTGATTCATGTTTGGCATTTTCTATAAATGACTTTGATAGTTTTCCAAAATCAACGGTCGTCCACTGATCTTTTGTACCAATAGCAACAATATTTTCTTTTCTCTCATTTCCATCTTTATCAAAAACAACACGAGGCTCAAGCTCTTTTAATCTCTCTTTGCTCCATACCTCTAAATATGGGAATAGCTCAGAGAACTCTTCGTAGCGGTGAAGTAAAAACTCAACCTCTTTTTCCCCAACACCCAAAGCCATTTTTTGGTGTGAAAATATTATCTCATTTTGATAATGGTGTTGAAGGCAGTATCTCTCAACCATCTTTGCAGTACGTTTTGTAACTGCCGCTTTTTCCAGAGTATAGTTAGTTTCAATATCCCCAACATGCATTGTTTGAGAATTTCCTTTTGGACTAGAGTTTAAAGTTGCTATATCTCCATACTTCTCAATTATACCAACAGACTTAATGTCAGTATATCTTGCAATCTCGTATGCTAATGCTGTCCCGGAAACGCCAGCACCTACGATAATAACTTCAAAGTTCTTTATTGCCATAATAATTCCTAATTTTAAATATAATTGTCGCAATTGTAACAAACTTATTATAAAATGCCCGCATGCAAATAAGAGAACTAGATTTAAAAGAGCTTTTCACCGCCTATGAAGTTGTATCTCAACTTAGAACAAAGTTGTCATATAAAGAGTTTGAAGACTTGATTTATGACATGAGAGATATGGAGTATAAAATGATAGGGATTATGGATGGGGAAGAGCTAATCACCTACGCAGGTGTTGCCGTTTCTACTAACCTCTACCATAAAAGACACCTGTATGTTTATGATTTGGTAACAGATGTAAAGTACAGAAATAGTGGGTATGGAAAAATGATGCTTGAATATTTGCTAGATTATGCAAAGATGGGGATGTGCAAGAATATAGTTTTATCTTCAAGTTTTGAAAAAGAGGATGCGCATTGTTTTTACGAAGCAAATGGCTTTAGTAAAAAAAGCTTTGTTTTTTTTAAAAAAACTTACTGAACAAACTTTTTAGTTGTTTTGGTGTTACATGTAACACCTCTAGAGTGTGTTTATAAATATCTTTCTATCGCTAAAGCTCCATGAAATACACCTAGAATATCAATGGTCTCAGTATCTTTGATAAGATAAGCAATTCTATAATGTCCATAAAGCAAGATTCTAACTTCGTTATTTGAATCATTTTCGTATGCATAACCAACTTTTGGGAATGTAGATAAAATTTGAGTTTTTGTAAAAATTTCATTTACAACTTTTTTAGCTATTTTAGGATTGTCTTGTGCAATATAGTCATGGATGTCTTTTAACCAAAAACTGGCTTCATCAGTCCAGTTGATAGTTACCATTGTTTGATTCTATGTTCCATTTCTTTACTTGAAATAGTTTTTCCATTTTCAGAATCTTCTAAACCTTTTTTTATCATTCTATCAAAAGCAAGTTCTTTTATGATTTCATCATATGAAGTGTCTGTAGGTAGTGAGTTTATGATGTTTTTTGCCATAATGATTGGTGCAGTCATGATTAAGCCTTAATTGAATTATGAATAAATTATAGCAAAACTTAAGTGAAAAGCACTTAAGTTTTTATTGCTACCATTATTCATTCTTTGGTAAGGTGGAAATTCAACCCCTGAGGTTTATTCTGTAAGTGTAAAGGTAGATGTTAAATAACTGTAATTATTTAAAGCTCAAAACAGAATCTTTGAAATATTTATTTGGTACAACTAAATCATATTTAGGTGTGCTTTCTATACATTTTATTCCCCTTGTGAAGAGGTTATTGTTACTAGCTATAAGAGTAACTTTATTATCTTTAAGCTCACCGAGATAAAAATAATTTGCTTGATGAATCCCTCCCATCACTTTATTCCCAAGATAGAGTTTAGTAGAGGATGCCTTTCTTGTGACAATTTCATCTTCACCACAATTAATAAGATGATGATGAATTAAACGACCTTCTTTAACTTGCTTACTTCTAATAATAAAAAAAGAAATCAAGGTAATAATAACTATAATAGAAGTAATAATATATAAAGAAGGTATTTGATAGATTTTCTTTACCCTTTCACTTTTTACATTTTCAATTTCAGGTTGCTCTTTTTTCTTTTCATTTTTTACAAGTAAATAAATATTAGCACCATTAATAGATACAGTTATAAATATCCAAAAAGCACTAAGGAGAAAGAAAAACATCTTTATTGCTTCACTCCCACCATGACCTAATCCAGCACCAAGCATTATAAGTGCAGCTGGAATACTCCAAGGTAGCCCAATTATGACAGGAAGAAGTGATAATAACACTAAGTGTTGTATATCTGCAAGAATAATGTATATACTAAACCCAACAGTAGGTATGCTCAGCCAAAAACCACTTATGATATACCATATATATTTTTTTATTTTCGTTATTGGTTCAACATTCTGTTTGTCTATTGAATCTATATGCTCTTTCTCATTGCTGTTATCATTAGTGTTTTTGTACATAGTATATCCAGCAATTGTAAGAAAAATTCCTATGAGAAAATTAATCCAAGATGCTCTAATCGCTAGATTGTAATTACCTTCTAATGCTAAAGCAAATCCATTCATTATTCCAAAAAACAAAAATGAAACACCAAAAATAAAACTGAATCCAATTGTCATATATCTCATAAAAGCTACATAATTCAACTATTTATTAAGTAAACATTATAGCAAACAATATTCATATATTAAAAATTAACTACACCCCGATAACTACGCACCTGAGGTTAAATCTCTACTATTTAAAAAAACTTCTTAATAAGTCCATCCGCACCACCAGATGACTTAGAGCTTGTGTTAATTCCATCTAAAGAGTTTTGCTTAGAGTTTAAAAGTGAGCTTATGTCTCCTATGTCTGTACTAACCCCAGAAGTTGAGCCTGTTGCTTTGCTCATCACACCAGCAGTTAGTTTCTTCTCAAACTCTTTGGCTGTTTTTGTTGCTACTGAAGATAAGCCTTTTGATAGTTGTTTGTCTAAGTCACTTGCGACTTTTATAGATGGTTTTTGTATATCTCCATCTAGTGCAATATCTATTTTAAAACTTGAAATCTCCGATAAAAGCTCATTAACAAGTTTTTGGGAAGCCATTTTTAGTTGAACTTTTGTTACATTAACCTTTGAAGTAGCATCTATATTCATATCTTTTATCAGACCGTTCGTTGTAGCGTTTAAAGAGATATTATCCATACTCAATGCTTGCATATCTAACTTGTCTACTTTATATTCAGATACTTTTATGTCGAAACTTGTTTTCGCTAAATCACCCATTCTGTTGTCAATTACATCGGCAATTATATTTTTGTAGTTTGCACTTTTTGCATCTACATGTATAACCATAGGTTTCGTGTACATTTTTTGGTTTGTTGAAAAATCTTTCATAGTTATCTCAAGGTTGTCGCTCTTTAGTTTTAAACCTATTTTTGCATTTTGTATCACTACACTAGGTGTATTTGAGAAATTTGCAAACTTAATCCATCTTCCTTGACCGCGAGGTGGCACTTGTCCTTCTATTTCTGTTTCTTCGCTTGATTTCATATATGGTTTGAGTATTTCATAGTATTTTAACGCTGTTTGTATATGTCCTCCAACTTCATCATTTATAAGTGCACCAACTATATTAGCTCCACCATTAGCATCTAGAGAATACTTTTGTTTTAGTCTTGAAATATCTTGTTTTGGCAAGTCTTTAAGAGCAGTTGCATTTTTTTGGATTCTTTTTTGGTCAGCGTTAAAATCTTTTTGCAAGTTTTTATACTTAGCTTTCAAGTTTTTGATTTTTGATTTTAGTTTGTCTAAATCTTTTTTCGCGGTCAATATTTTGGTAAAATCTTTACTTTTTAAAACATCTTGAAGTTGTGAGGCATCTCGTTTAATATCTTCAACTTCATTTGAGTCTTTAAGCTCGGCAGATATTTTGCTCCACTTTTGTTTCTTCAACATCAGCCTTAAATGCTTTCGCCTCTTCAATTGACTGTAGTTTTTCTTTTGCCAAGATGTCATCAACATTAGGCATGGTAAAAGGGTTTGACATGTCAGATGATTTTTCTTGTTTATCACTTTGCTCTTTAGTTGTTTTTGAAGAAGAACTTTCAGAGTATGCTTTAGCTGCACTTGCTCTTTTTTCATCAAAAGACAGAGCATCTACATGTAGAGTCTCAATAAATGCTTTTTTTTGAATAAGTGCAGAAAAACCAAGGTCAAAATCAATCTTGTTTAGCTGAACTAAATTGTGTGTTAGTTTGTCTTTATCTGCAATTTCTATCCCTGATATCTCTACATGTAGATTGAAAAAGTCAGAAGAAAAACTTTTGATATTTACTTGAGTTTCAAGAGCACGAGAAAGCTCTTTTTCCATTGTACTTTTTACAAGTGGGTCAAATAAAAAAACAAAAATAATAGCGATTAAAATAACAGAAACTTTAAAAACACCAATTCCCCACCAGCGAAAAATAGATGTATTTTGGGCTTCTTCATTAAAAACACCCATCCACTTTGTAAACTTCCATTCATTTAGCTTTTGTCCTATTTGCACTCTGTAAAGAGTTATAAGCTTGTTTAAAATCATCATCATAGGCACTACTAAGATTAAAGAAACAACTAATGCACCAGTAACTAAAGTGTAGTTAAAAGCAGACCATTTCCAGATTGTAGAATTATACATGTCAGTAAAGATTGAGTTTAAACCTTCACTTGTTAAGATGCTGTAACCAATAGACTCAAAAAGAGGGTCAAACAAATATCCAACACCACTAAAAATTAAAGTAAATACTAAAAATAGACTAAAGTTTATATTTAATACTAGAGATATGAAAAGGATAAATAATAGTATTAGCGTAGAAGATGGTAAAAACCCTGAAAACATTGCTAAAACAATGGCTCCTGATATTTGCCAAGATTTGCCTGAAGAGTTTAATGCTTTAAATAGTTTTTTGATTGTTTTATACATGTCTATTCCTGTTGGTTTTTTTTGATTTTATATTGTAGCACAACACTTTTTAAATTTCTTCCCACTTCCACATGGACAACTTTCATTTCTCTGTACTTTAGAGATGATTTAGAAGGAAAAATACGAGTAAAATTAAGCTATGTTGAATGGGGGGGGGGTGTTAGAATACTATTAAATTAATTTTAAGGAAGAAAAAAATGGTTGGATTATATATTCAAGATAATGAAGGGGGCAAGTTTGTACTCACAAAGGGAGATTCAGATGAATATCCAGATTTAAAGCAATGCGACAATCAAGGGGAATTAAAATCGTTAAAACAAGACCGAGAGGCAAAAGATACTGCAAAAAGATTGTATCAAGAGATAACAGGAAATATGTATCCAGCTAATGGTAGCAATACTCATAAAGTATTAAAGCATTTATTTAGTAAAGTGATAGGAGAATAATATGAAAAAGATATTAATCTTACATATACTGCTTATATCCTTCTTATATGCAGAACTATCTGTTGAAGAAAAAGTACTTCAATTTACTGGTTTTATTAAGGCAGGTAATCCTTTAGATAGATCATTTTGTATGGTGGAATTCGTGGCAAATGAGCCTTTACCTATGCTAGAAATTGTTAAGAAGCTAGATACTGATAAAAAATACAAGAAGAAACTGACGCAAAAGCTTGATGTTAGCTGCTATAAAGATAAACCTTTCCGAATAGACTATTCAGGTAATTTGAAGAATATGTGTCAACAAATTTTTACTGTAGATGGAGTAAATTGTCCAAAAGAAATATTTATGATGGCAATGCTTCAAGGCTGCGACACGATTTCAACAACTACTTCTAAAGAACTACTTGTTGGGAAAAGAGCTTTAATGTTTGAAAAAGCTGATCCATATTACAATGAAAATGAATGTTTTGCATTCAATGCAACTTTAACACAAAGGTTAGATAAAGATACGGCATTATTTTCATCAGATAATGGTGTTTTCTTATTAGAATTACTAAAAGATAAGTATAGTGAAGGTTCATCATATATTGGAGTGGCTAGGGGTACGGGAATGTATAAATACACAACTGTGTTAGGATCAAAAAAGACTATACCTAAAGGGAAGATGCTTTCTTTCAAAAAAAACTAAAACAAGTTAAACTATTTTTTTTTATTTTGAGACTGTATAAACAATGCAGTCTCTTTAATGGTCAATTAAAAAATCTAAGCACAACACTTTTTAAATTTCTTCCCGCTTCCACACGGACAACTTTCATTTCGTTCAATTTTAGAGTTAAAAAGTTCACCATCAACGTATAACCACATGTCATCTTTGAAAATAAAGTTACTCTTCTCATGTAGTACATTAATCTTTTCATTTTCTTTGTAATAAGCCTTAAATTCAACTATATTTTTTTCTACATGTAGAACATCAAGTTTTAGCCACTCGACAGAGTTGCTAAACTCTTCTATCAGTTTTGCATCATCTACATGTAGATTCTCTTTGAGGGCTGTTTTTAAAAGATAAGCACTATCTCCCTTTACATAAGCACTATATCTGCTTCGCATTAACTCCTCAGCAGAGTTTGCTTTTGTTTTAGAATTTATAATTGCTCCACAACACTCATTATAATCTTTTTTATTCCCACATATACAGCTCATAAGTTTTCCATTTTTTTTTGTAATCCTACCACAATACAGCAGGTATTAACATATAAATTTGTATTATTCAAATATATTATTTAAGGTTTTTTAATGAAAATAAAATCACTATATATATCAGCACAAGAAAAAGATGCAGGGACTATTTTTGTCTCCATGGGGATGATGGAAATACTAAAAAGGAACATTGACCGCGTTGCTTTTTTTCGCCCCATAATATTTAAAAAAGATAAAAAAGATAATGACATAAGCTTAATATTGAAGCGTTACAACATTGATATGGACTATGAGGACAGCTATGGCTTTGATATAGACTATGTTGAAAAAATGATATCAGAACACAAAACCAATGAGCTTATAAACCAGCTTATACAAAAATTTAAAAAACTTGAAGACAAATATGATTTCGTCCTTTGCGAAGGTGTCCGCCGTTCTTTTTTAACAACAACAATAAACTATGATCTAAATATAAAAATAGCACAAAATTTTGGTTCAGCAGTCATAAATATTATCAACGCAAAAAACAGCACAGTCTTGGATGTATATGAAAATATACTTATAGAAAAAGAAAATCTCAAAAGTGAGGGGTGTACTCATTTCGCAACATTTATAAATAGACTAGATAGTGAAAAGCATAAAAACTTGCAGCTTACTCTTAAAAGCAGTGATAAAAATTGTTATCTTTTAAAAGAGGTGGCAGAACTTGACATGTTGACAATTCAAGATGTAATAGAGGGTATTGGTGCAAAGAGTGTTTCTATGAGGGAGAAGGACCACACAAGAATAATAAGAGATGTTAAGGTTGCGGCACTTACTCTAGATAATTTTCTACAATACCTTGAAGAGGATGATTTAGTAATTGTCCCTGCCGACAGGTCCGATATCATCTTGGGACTATTCGGCTCTCTTTACTCTAATAATTATCCAAACATATCTGGGATAGTCTTTCCATTTAATATGAAAGCCCACCCAAATATCAATAAATTGCTCGATGGGCTAGATGGCTTTAATATTCCGATAATGAGCATTGATACAAATACATATGAAACAGCTAGAAATATTTCTAAAATATCTGCAAGAATTAGAGTGACAAGTGAGAGAAAAATAGCTCTTGTCCTTGGTATGTTTAATGCAAATACAGACATAGAATCAATAGAACGGAGAATTACCAGTACTTACAGTACAACAATGACACCTGTAATGTTTGAGTATAAACTTTTTGAGATGGCACGTTCTAATAAGAAAAGAATTGTTTTACCAGAGAGTAAGGATGAGAGAATATTGCGAGCGGCAGAGATTATTATCCGTCGTGGGGTTGCAGATGTAATACTTCTTGGTAATGAGAAAGAAGTAAGAGAAAACTATTTGAGACTAGGGGTTGATTTAAGTGGTGCTACTATAATTGATTACATGAACTCAAAACTTTTGGATGAGTTTACAGATGCCTTTTTTAAGCAAAGAGAAGCAAAGGGTTTAAGTAAACTTGCGGCTAGAGATGCAATGCAACACGTTAATTATTTTGCAACAATGATGGTTCACCTGGGATATGCAGATGGGATGGTAAGTGGTGCAATCCACTCAACCGGTGAGACAATCAGACCTGCTCTTCAAATTATAAAAACAACACCAGACACCTCTGTGGTCTCTAGTGTCTTTTTTATGTGTCTTAAGACAAAAGTTTTAGTCTACGGAGATTGTGCTGTAAATCAAGATCCGGATGCAAACACTTTGGCACAAATAGCATATTCATCTTCTAAAACGGCAGAAGCCTTTGGAATTAAACCTAAAGTTGCAATGTTGTCATACTCAACAGGCGAGAGTGGAACAGGAGCTGATGTAGATAAGGTAAAAGAGGCAACTAAGATTTTAAAATCTTTACACCCAGAAATTTTAGTTGAGGGTCCTATACAGTATGATGCAGCAATAGATGCTGATGTTGCAGCCAGCAAGCTTCCAAATTCAAAAGTTGCAGGAAAGGCTACGGTTTTTATTTTCCCTGATTTAAATACTGGAAACAACACATACAAGGCTGTTCAGCGCTCAAGCGGTGCTGTGGCAATAGGTCCTATACTTCAGGGTTTGAATAAACCTATTAATGACTTAAGCAGAGGATGCTCAGTTGATGACATTGTAAACACAGTAGCAATTACAGCAATTCAGGCAGGGCAAATAAAGTGAAAATAGCAGTAATAAACTCTGGAAGTTCTTCTATTAAATTTCAGCTCTTTGACATGAGTGAAGAATTAGTTTTAGCAAGTGTTTTGGTTGAAAAAATAGGAGAGTTCAGTTCTTCAACAACATTGAAGCACAATGATAAAAAGGTTGTAATTACCTCAGTTATAGAGAATCATCACGAGGGGTTAGAAAATATTATTACTCTATTGTCCCAAAACGATATACTTAAAAGCTTTTCATCGTTGGATGCAATTGGGCACAGAGTTGTTCATGGCGGTGAAGAGTTTAATAAATCAACTCTTATTGATGAATATGTTATGAAAAAGATAAAAGAACTTATACCGTTAGCTCCACTGCACAACCCTGCAAATTTGGATGGGATTATAATCAGTAGAAAAAAAGCACCGTTTGTTAAGCAGATAGCTGTTTTTGATACAGCATTTCACTCAACTATGCCAAAAGAGGCCTACATGTATGCATTGGATTATGAGATGTATGAAAAACATAAGATAAGGCGATACGGTTTTCATGGAACATCACACTCTTATGTATTAAAACAAGCAGCAAGAGAGTTAAAAAAAGATGTTGATAAGCTAAACATAATAACTCTACATCTTGGAAATGGTGCAAGTGCGTGTGCAATACAAAATGGAAAAAGTATAGATACATCTATGGGATTTACTCCATTAGAAGGTCTTGTTATGGGAACAAGAAGTGGTGATATAGACCCTGCTATTATCATCTATATGCAAAGAGAATTGGGGATTAGTGTTGATGAGGTGGATAATCTTTTAAATAAAAAATCTGGTTTACTTGGTATTTGCGGTAGCAATGATGTAAGAAGCATATTAGATAGTGATAGCGAAAAATCAAAATTAGCACTAAATATGATGATAAGAAGAATTAAAAAATATATTGGCTCGTATATGGCTCTTTTGGGTAGAGTAGATGCTATAGTTTTCACAGGCGGTATAGGTGAAAATTCTCAGTACATAAGAGATAAAGTTTTAGACAACCATTTAGCAGATGGAGTTAAAATATTAGTAATAAAAACTGATGAAGAGTTAGAAATAGCTCGTGAATGTATAAAGGTTTTAGAAAAATAGATAACTTTGTGTTAAGTTTTTAGAATAGATAGAAAAAAAGAGTAGTAGACTGCCAACAAATGTTGGAGTCTACGGCGCAAAACCTATAGAGGTGTTACGTTCTCGGCTTGAGGACCTTTTTGACCTTCGCCAACTTCATAAGTTACCTTTTGACCTTCAGCAAGAGACACACGTCCTTGACCTGTTCTGTTTACTTGACGAAAGTGAACAAAAATATCACTCCCACCATTGTCTTGTTGAATAAAACCATAACCTTTTTCTTCGTTGAACCATTTAACTGATCCGTCTAGCAATTCTGCCATACTGTTGTACCTCTTTGGTAAAAAATCACTTCTATTGAAGCGGAGTCTGAAAATGGAGAGAGTCGTTTGTCTAGCAGAATATACTAAAAGATGTTCTCACACGCAATTCTTTCATCGCGGTTATTATAACTTAAAATTTTAAATTCACAAAATAAATCACAAAATAAATCACAAAAAAATTAAAAAATTAATTTAAGTTAATTATATGTCGATATTTATACTTAATAAATATTAGTGTAAGCTAGTGTATTGTAAATAATTATAAAGGATTTGTTATGCAGATTTCATCTAATGTGGCTACTTTAAGTAGCACTGGTAAGCCGTCGGCTATTAAACCTCTTTTTACAGAAAAATTATCAAAAGACGAGGTAAAAGAGATAAGAGAGCAGATTCAGCAAAATGCTAATGCAATTGCTTTTAACTCTACATCAGTACAAGGTTCGATTTTAGGTTCTAGTGATAGTTTTTCACAAGATTACAAAGATTTTCAAAGTTTTTTGAGCAATATTGGTTACGATGGAAAGCCTATTGCTGAACTATCTCAAGAGGAAGCTACAGCACTTGTAAGTGAAGATGGTTTTTTTGGAATAACACAAACATCTGAGCGTATTGCAAACTTCGTTATAAATGGATCAGGCGGTAATGAAGATATGTTGCGAGCTGGTAGAGAGGGGATGATTGCAGGTTTTAAAGAAGCTGAAGCTATGTGGGGAGGAAAACTTCCTGAAATTTCTCAAGAAACAATGGCAAAAGCAATAGAGATGGTAGATAAAGCCATGTATGACTTAGGTTTTTCTATAATAAATAAAGAAGTTTAGGCGGGAACATCAATCCTGCTCGGCTCTTCTTTTTCGTTGTTGTTCTTCTCTGCCTCACTTTTGTAAGTCTCTTTACCTAACAACTCGTTTTGAATTTCTTTTGATTTTTGTTGCTGAGCTTTCATCATCATTACTCTGGCACTCGAAGCAACAGCAAAGTCTTGACTACTTGGATCTGAAGGAGCCATAGCTGATGCTATAACCGCCATAGCATTGCGTATAGATTCATCAGGAGTTGAGCCTCCGCGCATAGAGACGCTAACTTCTCCACCTATGGCATACATTTTGCCATCAGGACCTTGCTGATAAGTGTAAGAAGCACCACCGGTTGCTGCACCTCCAGATTGATGTGCCGCTTCATGCGAACGAACTTCCATATCTCGTGCTTGCAGGTCTCCGACAAGTCTCTTCTCATCTTGACTGAGCTCTTTGCTTGATTTAGACTTTTCTAATTCTTTTTTTTGGGAGGTGTTCTCTTGTTTTTTTTCGTCTGTAGTTTTATTTTTTCTAAGCGGGTCATCTTCATAAACCAATATTTCATCTTTATTAAGCTTAATAGAGTAGTTTGAGCCAATATTGTATAAAGTATTTAAACCTATTTCCATAATATTCATTGTACAGTCTTGGAATTTAAACATTGCTTTTATAAAAGAGCTAATTATTTGATATTATTGCATTAACAAAAGGATAATTTATGAAGTATGAGTTAAAAGATGATTACATAGAGCTTTTTAAGCTCTTAAAGGTTTTAGATTTAGTTGATAGCGGAGCACAAGCTAAGATGCTCGTTGGCGATGGACATGTAAAGAGAAATGGTGAAGTTGAGCTTAGAAAAAGAGCTAAAATAATTAAGGGTGATATTATCGAGGTTGCTGACGTAACTATTGAAGTATGTTAATCTAGACTTTAGAATAATTAGCAACTAGATTCTGGATCAAGTCCAGAATGACGGAATTATCGTTATTTTAAGGCGGAACTATCGTCATTCCAAGCTTGACTTGGAATCTAGTTTATGAATTATTAAAAAAAGCTCAATTATAAAACAGTAGAGCTAATTAATCCAATAAGTCCACCAAAGACTATAATCCCTACTTTCTCAACCCCTTTCAATCCTCTGTAAATCCCTACAAATAGGGTTTTGAATGACACTTTCGATTTAGCTGTCTTTTACAGTTATTAGCACTTTTATGCTATTATTATGCAAAATGTAGTAAAACTTTGTAGTAAAATAATACGGCTACAAGGTGTGTGCAGAGAATCAAAAATTTTACTACATTAGATTTGTAGTAAAAAAGGTAAAAATGATGGGTTTTAGAAAGTTAAAAGGCAAAAAATACAATAGTATCTATGAGTATTTTAAAGACTCCGATAAAGATAAAAGAACTATTGCCTATTACATTCAATACAGAGATATTGACAACAATCCAAAAAAAATCAAATGTGATGCAAGAAACAAAGATGAAGCTCTAAAAATCTTAAATGATAAAAAAGCTGAGATTGCAAAAGATAGAATAGCAATACAGAAAGATGCTTCATTATTACATCAAAAAGTCATGAACAATAATCTGACATTAGAGGATGTTGCAAAACTTTACTTTCCAACAAAGACAGCTAAAACGGTAGATATGATTAGTTCGGGTTTTTATAGCCATATTAATCCAACATTGGGAAGTTTGAAAATATCAAAAATTAAAACAGATGATATAAAAAAGCTTAGCGAAGAGCTTAAAAAGAAGCCAGCTAAAAGAGGTGCTCAATCTAAAGCCAAGAGTGATGCCTCACCACTTAATCCACGAACAGTAAAAAAACAAATTAGTAATCTAAGAGCTTTGTTTAATTGGGCAATAAAAGAGGGCTATGTTGATAAAAATCCTGTTGTTATCAAAGATATTATTAAAGTAGATAACAATGAGCCTGGACGAGTTATGTCTGATGATGAACTTGAGAAACTATGGAATTTGGATGAATTTATACTCAAGCCAAGATTGCTACTTTTCTTAAAAGCGTGTTATCACACAGGAGCAAGACCTTCAGCAGTTATGGATATACGAGTAAAACATATAAACTTTGATAAAGGCATAGTACATATTAAAGCAATGAAGCAAGGGAAACCGTATGAAGCTAGAGTAAGTAAAGAGTTGTTGGATGTACTTAAAAGCTGGATTAGTGAGCATGAACTTGTTCATGATAACTTTATTTTTTATCCTTTACAGTTGTATAAAAAAGCAACTACTGATAAAGAGAGAATAGCTATAAAAAACCGTTCAACGAGATATCAGGGGTATGCTGAACTGTTAAGAAAAATATTTGACATACATTTCAATCAAAATATAGGTCCTTATGATCTTGCATATAGAGTGACAGTTTACACAATGCGTAGAACTGCTGCAACTAATGTGTACAAAAGATTAGGGATTGTACACGCAAAACGATTTTTAAACCACACAGAGATTGATACAACAATGAAATATTTGAATATAGATGATGATATGGAATTGGTGGATTATGGATTATAATTTAATAAATAATACTACTAAATACTGTATTTGCGGAGTTTTCAAAAAATATATTTATAAAAGAAGAGTTTTTTAATAGTAATAAATAGCACCGAGTTGGCACTGAGAAGATGATTGACTTTGTCTAGTTAAGATTTATCTAAATTGTATAGCTTATATATGCGTTACAAAGAGTAGTTTTTGAACGAAAGAAAAGTTAAGTATGCATCACCAAGCGTGGAGCTTGGTAACGAGGGAAAAATGGTAAATCTTCTGGTTATATTTTTTGAAAGGATATTGGATGAAGCTTTAAATATTTTTCAGAATATAGCTGAGATATAAGTACTTTTGGGCTTAAAAGAGCTTTAATAACTATATATTCTGAATGATAAAGGCTTTAAAACACTGAAATATACCCCTTTATTGTACTTATTCAACTTAGTATCAGACAGTTGATCACTTAAGCCACAGCAAAAGTGCTAATGAAAGAGTTTTAAATCTTACAAAAGAATTATTATACTGATTATTCTTGCGCGATATGAAGACAACAGAGAGATATAAAAGAAGACCTCAATAAGATGGCTTTTTTAAGTATTTGCATGGTAAATTTTGAATCATTTCAGAAATAATAAAACTTATATATACACTCCCATGCTTTAAGCATGGGAGTGAGTAATATACTAAGCTCTAATCTTTTATACAACGAACAGGATAACCATCTGCTCGACCTATATGGTTTGGATATGAGTGATTAGTGTAAAAAAAGAAGTCATAAGAACCTGAAAAATTACTAGAACTTGTCCAATAATATCCGAATGTACCTTCCTCCAACATCGAACCTCCTGAATGACCGTAACGATAACCAGCAGATGGTAGTTTTAGAAAGTGATTATATGCATCTAAACTAGAATTAGAAATATTTTCTAATCGTATTTCTTCTATTGTTGGTACCTTATATCCTATAGGACAAATAGATGTTCCATCTGTCTTAGACCAATTTGTATTCCTAATACTTCCATTGCTATCTACTGATGACCAATCAGCTACTGACCAATCAGTACCCTTAACAATAAAGTTTGCTCCTGCATTATTTACATCTATAGCCTGTGTCATAATTGTAGTACTAGTTGATATTTGATGACCATCAGTACCTCTACCCCATTGATAATAATCTCCATAACAAGCAGTATCATTATAAGCTGTACAAGCTTGAGATGCTCCTAAGTTTCTATCTAACCAAACTCTTCCTGTATATGGCGATATTGCAGTTTCGTAGACTAAGCCTTTCCAAGTATTTCCACTTTGAAATATAGTTAGTGTTTGTGCATTTACAGTAACTACAACTGTGTCCGTAGCAGTGGCTCCACCATTATCCGTAACCGTTAAAGTTATAGTATGTGTTCCCACTGTAAAATCTGACTTTGAAAAAGATACAGCTGTTGATAAAACAGTAGTTCCATCTTTCCATTCATGACTCGCAATAGTTCCATCACTGTCACTGCTTGCTGTTGCATCTAATGTTACACTTGTACCTTCTGTGACATTTTGGTCTGCACCTGCATTTGCTGTTGGAGCTGTATTATATTGTGTGGTATCTTGGATACAGCGAATAGAATGGGCTCTAGATCGTCCGTAACTACCAAATGACATTCCAACAGGACCGAAGACCAAGCCCCTTGAATAGGAAAATTCTGGTGAATTTACCCAATACTTTCCATCTGAAGCTTCTTCTCGAACAATTCCGTCTGTGTACAAACGCCAACCAGCAGCAGGAAGTTTTAAAAAATCATCAAAAATATTTTGTCTACCACCTAAACCTTCAATTACATCAGTAGTTTCTGCTTTTAATTCAACTTCTGTTGGTACTCTGTATCCTACTGGACATATACTACTACCATCGGTTGCTGACCAGTTAAGTAATCGTACACTTCCATTACTATCGGTGCCTGTCCAATCATAAGGATAAGATGAATTTTTTATATAATTATCCCCTACACTAGTAATGTCACTAGCTTGGGTAGATGTAATAGTAGAATTTGACTTCTCATGTCCATCAGCTTCTCTTCCCCATTGATAATAATCTCCGTAACATGCTGTGTCATTGTAAGCTGTACAAACCTTAGACGCTCCTAAGTTTCTGTCTAGCCATACTTTTTGTGTGTATGGGGATGTTACTGTTCCGTATGTTACTCCATTGTGAGCTATATAAGCTATTGTATCTATAACTAAAGGATTAGTTCCGTCTTGATACTCAAATAAATTATTTCTTCCATCGCCATCATTATCAAGTGAAGCATCATCAGCCAATGGGTCTAAACCATTTGCTATTTCCCATTTATCAGGCATACCATCATTATCATCATCTGTATCAATAAGATTTGGGATAGTATCTCCATCTGTATCAAACTCTGTGCCATCTACTGAAAATATTTCTGTATATAATTGTCCAGACTCGTATAAAACATTTAATGTATGCTCAGCTAAAAACATTTTGTAAGATGATTCAATATCTCGTTGCAAATTACTAGAAAATAAAGCTTCACGAACTTCATTTATTTTTCTAAACATATCAAATGCTCCATCTCCTGTAATGGATGCTAGATAATCTGATAGTCTAAAGTTATCACTAGAAGTTAAATTTATCATTTCAGTTTCTAATATATTATCTTCTTCTTCAGCCATAGCTCTTATTGTAAAAGTAGCTGCAATTTCAAGTATATTCTCTCTTGATAATTCATTTATGCTTGTAGCTTGGTAATTATTTTGTAAGACATATAAATTGTTTAAATATTGATAAAATACATCATCACCCATTAAAACATCGCCATTACTCTTATTTATAAAGTAATTTTTCAGTATATTGGAAAAGACTGGAATCATATCTGACGCTGGCTTTTCTGGGGTTGTAACATAATCTATAGTACTTTCAATATATGCTTCAACAAGTTTATTGATATAGAACATTCTCATATCGCTGTTTGTCTGATGTCTAGTAATGTATGACTCTAATATAGTTTGAAGTTCTGTATCTCTAAACACTGTATAGCCACTCATAATAGCACTAGCCAAACTTGATGTTATATTTATTTTAGATGTACCAGAAAGAACTTGACCTAAAAGACTAGAACTTGCTATTTTAACAGAAGCTAATGAAGCACCTAGTGTTATTCCGTCTAGTCCTATACTGTAACTCTCTAGACCAGCAGCTACATAATTTCCATCTTGCAAATGACCCCAAGCATTATAACCCCCAATAATCATTCCCAATCCAGTTAAACCATTCGCAAAAGATTCAGAATTTTCAATATAGTTATCGTAAAAAAGCTTTTTCTGTGTAGCGTCTCCTGCTAAGGCATTAAATTGTTTTGCTTCTTCATCAAATCTAAATGCTTCTTTGATAGTGAAGGAATTCCAGTCAGATGATTGGTTAAATGCCACGCTAGACCTATAGTATAAAATATCAGCAGTATTTTTATATGCTGAGCTTGTATCACCTGCCATTGTTGCTAAAGTTTTTAATCCTTCCGCACTAGTATCAGCAAAGAGTTTGCTTATTGTTATTGTTCCAACTAAGTCTGCTATGGCTGAGTTTGCTTCTGGACTTGCAGTAGTATTAATTACAATTGGAGTGAAGTTAATATTAGGTCTATTTCGTACACACCTTACAGATGCTTCTTTATCTTTTTTACCGATTTCTTCTTGCCCAAAAAGATAGCCATATCCATACAATGAATTTTTCATATCTACAGCCCACGAATAAGCACCCGATATATCAGAAGCACTCGTCCAATAGCTATAATCAACACCACCTAGACTACTGTCTTCTGTAATAGTGTTTTGGAATGTGCTAACACCTTTTTCTTCCTGTATAAGCATTGACATTTCATCTAAAGTTGGAAGTTTCCAATTATCATAACCACCGAGTACTAGATTATTACAATAATCTATAGAGTTATAGAAGGTAGCTTGTTTAACATTACCTCCATTGTCATTATAATTATCTTGCCAATCTAAGTTGTTTTTATTATCAATAACTATACCAGTTATACTGTTTCTTTGATATTGATGTGGTGCCTCTTCTATCTCTGTACCTCTCACACATTTAACGATAGCGATAGAACCATCACTTTTTGTACCAACTCCTTTTATAGCACTGATTTTCCAAATATCATCATCTGTTGTGGTAGCTTTATCATAAGATGAATAAGCATGCATCCATTCCATAGCTATAGCACCTAATAAGCCTGTTGTATATTGTTCCTGAAATATATGATTTAATGCAGGCTCTTTTGTTAAATCAATTATAGATTTTAATTCTGTAAAATTAGGTACTCTCCAATCACTTAGACCTCCAAGTGTTAGTTCAGAACAGTAACTTTGAGCCTCTTCAATTGTAGCTGTTTTAATCTTATCTTCATTATCTGGATAACTGTCTTGCCACTCTAGTTTTGTTGTATTATCAACGATAATTCTATCACTTCTATTTAATAGTTCGTACTTAGGCTCAACTGAAAAAGCGATAGTCTTAATTGTCCCATCCCCAGCTTTATAACTAAAGCTATCATTACCAATAAAATCAGTATTTGGTGTATATGTATAACTTCCATCAATATTTAATGCAACTTTTCCATTTTTTGGTTGAGTTATAACTTCAAGTACCATATCACTTGCCGAAACTTGTTCCGCAGAGGCTGATTCTAAACTATTATTTACGATAATATGTTTAACAAAATCATCCATATGATTTTTTGCTTCATCTTCTGTTACCAAGGTAATATTAAGAGCATTCTCAATATTAGTTACAAAAGTATTACTAGCAAAGTTAGTGTCAGTTGGTAATAAAATAGCCTTTACTTCATTGACTTTTAGTCCGTTACTTGGATCACTGTCTATATCTAATGTTTGTAAAAGTCTAGCAAGATTAAGCGCAGATATATCATCGTCAGGAAATAATGAATAAGGTGTGATAAAATCATTTTGGGCTTTAACACTACCTATTACAACATCACCTATTTTAAATGTAACAGTATCACCCACATTACATGTGTATTCACCTTCGCTATTTGTTATACCTGCCTTACCTGATGAACAATCATAATTTAAACCTTCAACGGGACTATCAATAAATTGACCAGTCACTGTAGTGATAGCGCTACTATCGCTACTGCTACCACTACCGCCACAACCACTTAAGACTAAACCAAAAGCCAATAAAAAGCCAATAAATATATTATTTGTTTTCAAACTTTACCCCTTATAATTAAACAATGGATTCAGTATAGCTAATCATTGTTATATTTAATGTTACTCAACTTTCGCACATAGATTTCACTAAATCCACGAACTTAATTTGAGTATTAAAGCCCATAAATAGCCACTTTTTAGTATAATTTTGTCACCACAACATCAAAAATACAAGGCTATTTTATGGAACTTGACAATTATATACAAACTGCAGTGAGAAGCATATTAAAGAATCCAATACTTGAAGTGCTAACAGAGATAAAAATCACAAAAATACTTAAGCAGAGCAACTTCATTAAACGAAATGTTGGCTATCCACCATTTCAAATAATATTACACTTCGTTTATATGTTAGTGATGCAAAAACGCCAGTCAACATTTATAAAAAAGAGCGATAGTGCATTTGGGAAAGATGCCTATTACAGATTTATCAAAGATAGTCGTTACAACTGGCGAAAGTTTTTAATGCTAAGTACTACTGCACTTTTGCAAAGAATAAAACCACTACATAAAAATGGTGAACATCGCTTACTCATTATTGACGATACAGTAGAGTCTAAGAGAGGTAAATACATTGAGGGAAGCTGTAAATATATTTGGAGCAATAAAGAACATAGGAGTATCAATGCGCTCAATATCGTATCTCTAAATTATGCAGATTCACATTCAACTTTTCAATTAGATTTTTCTATAAAAATGAATGGTAGCAATAGAAAAGATATTTCAGAGTTCACAAATAAGCTACATCACAGAAGTAATGCATATCAGAGAAAGAGTGAAATTACTAAAGGCAAAAATATACTAGCTATTGAGATGCTGCAAAGAGCTTTGGATAACGGTGTTGATGCAGATTACTTGCTCGTAGATAGCTGGTATGCTAAACCGAATTTCATACATCAAGCTAATGAACTTGGTATGCCAGTAATAGCAAGACTTCCAAACAATAAACTTATTTGGAACTTTAAAGGCAAACATAAAACTATGAATGCAATCTATGACAGTATGAAAAACTATCGTCACAAAAGTAGTGGTAAACATGGCAAAATATCGTACAAATATTTCGATGCCATTGTAGAACATGCAGTTTTAGGTAAAGTCAAGCTCGTATTTTTACACACAGGTAAAGAGTTGTTAGTTTTTATCTCAAGTGATATTACTATTGCAGGCAAAGAGATTCTAGCAACTTATAAAAAGAGATGGAATATTGAACAAGGCTATAAAGATCTCAGAAACCTCTTCGGTTTTGGAAAAGAAGAAAATCGTATCTATGAATCACTAATTGCAAAAATAACACTATCTATGTTTGCATATAACATTGTAAGTTATATTAACCGTATAAAGCATGAACCACAAACTCTTGGAGAACTCTTTAGAGATTTAGAATGTGAGCTTGAAACACTGGCAATATCAATGCAACTCTTTATTAAAATACTGACAAAAATCTCTGAAATCCAAAATGTTGTCAAGGATAATAAAAATTTACTCAATATTATCGCTGTGCTCAGTGCTTATACTCAAAAAGAGTTAGGTTTTATGTGCGAAAGTCGCCACGTTTAACTTCCTTTAAAAATGATACCGATAGTAACAATTCTCTTCAATTTTATTCCATATCAGAAGCTTCATGAGTATTATAATTTTCATTATATTTTCTATTATTTTTATAAAGAGAATGTGCAGTAAGTATTATTTTTCGCATGACAGCAATTTGAGCAGATGTTGTATGTTTTCCTTTAGATTTCAATCTCTCATAAAAACTTTTAAAATTTTTATCATGTTGTACAGCAGTAAGAACTGACATAAAAATCACACTTCTATATAGACTTGCGCCTGACTTTGCTATTTTATAACCTGATTGAATTGATGTACCGGATTGTCTATAAATTGGATTTAGACCTGTTAACGAGGTAATCTGCCTTTGATTAGCTTCTGGGTATTTTAAAAAGAGATGTAAAAGTACAATGGCACCAATTTGACCAACTCCTTTTATTGATATAATATTGTCATATGCAATTTTATATTCATCCGTAGAATCAATTAAAGTTTGTACTTGTTCAATAATTCTAAGCTCTTTTTCTTTCGATTCTTTGATAGACTTTTTAAGTTCTTTAATTGAGAAGTTATCACCATCTTTACTTGTCAATGCTTCAAGATGATTCTTCTGTTGTGTTGTTTGTTTTTTCGTGAATTTATAAAAACTCATCAACTCCTTAATATGTTCTATATCTTCGTTATATACAGGAACCTTGATCTGATTATCTTTAGCTAAATGAAGAGCTTTTGAAAGAACTCTAGCATCTTCAATATCATTTTTTACTTCCACTCCCAATGCTTTAGCATAATTACTAAACTGCTTAGGATTTATGATAAAACACTTGATATTTTGTTCTGAAGAATATTTTCTAAGTGCTTCAGAATAACTACCTGTTGGCTCAAAAATAAAGACAATATTCTCCATCTCTTTTTTATATATTTTTTTTAATTTAGAGATAAGAGACCTGAAACCTTTAATGCTATTCTCTAAAACTAAATCCTGCTTATTCTTTGCTATATGAATATTTATACTTGCTTTTGATACATCAATTCCGATACAATTTGACACCGTGAACCTCCTACTATTTTAAGAGAGTTCGTTAGCATAGGAGTAAACTCCTATGTGACTTTTAAGCAATAATACTACACATAACTTTGCCTCGTGATTCAATCCGATCTAGCTTCAACTTTTTCTTGCAAAAAAAAGATATTAGAAACCGATCCACTCGCCACTCAAATTTAAAGTGTAATTATCCGACTTTCGCACAAGCTAGACTATGCCGCTTTAGTTAAGTACCGATACATTACTTCTAACGAACAACTCAAAAGAAGTATAAACTAAAAATTTACAAAAAAAAGAACATACGAGTTGAGTAATGTTATATTATGAGACCACTGCACAGTAAATAACCCCAGAACATCAAGGAAAACTCCCTAAAACAAGCACTTTAACAGCACTTTTTGGCTAAAATATCTGCTATAAACAAGGTAGAGACATGGCATTTAAAGATACAAACAACACATTTTCAGATATAGCAATAACATCAAGACTCCATAAGGTAAATTCGTTTCTTAAAGAGTTAGATTCAATAATAAACTTTGAGAAACTAAGACCAATACTAAATAAAAATGGTAGAGGCGGAAAGAATGCTACTGGCTCGCCTGCTTATGACAATGTGTTAATGTTTAGAATACTCCTCGTGCAAAAATACTACAACCTCAGTGATCAATCAATGGAAGATGCACTTTATGTCAATTTATTGTTTATAAGGTTTGTTGGACTTAGTTTAGAAGATACCGTACCAGACGAATCTACAATTTGTAGATTTAGAAACTCACTACTTGCAAATAAACTATATGATAAGCTTTTTAATGCAGTCAACAAACAACTAGAAGATAATAACTTTATCGCCAAAGAGGGTAAATCAGTATTAGTAGATGCTTCTCTTATCAAAAGTGAAAACACTCAAATCAACAATAAAACTAAAGAGCAAAAAAGTGAAGATAAATTAAAAGTAGAAACTGATAATAGCAAACTAGACATTCAAATAAATGAAGAGCTAAAATCAAGAACACCTTCAAAAAAGAAAATAGAAAAATTGTTAAACGCTAAAGAATACAATTCAAAAACAATGAAAAACGCTCAACTGGACACACTTCAAGATATAGATACTAAAGATGTAAAAATTTCTCAAGAGATTATTGAAAATGAGAAAGATAGCTATGAGCATAAGAATAAAATAGATACAGATATAAGAATAGGTTACCAATCCTCAAAAAAACAATATACACAAGGATATAAAACTCATATTGCATCAGATGAAGAGAGCGGAGTGATTCTAAAAACAATGACTACATTTGCTAACACTTCAGATATAGATGTGCTTGAACCATTTATAGAATCAATTCCAAATGTAAAAGCTTGTTATGCCGATAAAGCCTATAAGTCCAAAGAGATAGATGAGCTTCTGCAATCAAAAGATATTGAGAATATGATATGTCTTAAAGAGAAGCAGAAAATGAGCAGTGATGAGAGAAAAATCCAGCGAGAAGATGAGAAACCAAAACACAAGATAAGAGCAAAAGTTGAACATAGATTCGCAGATTTGAAAGTTCAAATGAAAGGACATACTACAAGATTTATAGGTTTGGTTAGAAACAATATGAATTTTACCATCGCTTGTATAGCAGCTAACCTAAGATTATTGGCATATAGACAGATGAACATGAGAAAGAGTGTTAATAGATGAAAGAGATAGAAGTAAATATCTCAAATATCCATAATATTAATGGAATATATTATCAATTTGGAATATACGAAAGTGTATTTTTTTAAATATTTGCAAAATTAGATGCAAATGAACTTCTTGTTGTTATGCAGTGCTCCCATTATGTAAATATAGGTGGGGGGGTGAATTTATTGTGTATTTATGATACAAAAGTAATACAGTCTTCATATATAAAATACTACGCCATCGACCCATAAGATAGATGCTTTTTAGTCAGTTAATGCTGTATGATGATATGGAATTAGTAGATTATGGACTTTAGTAGTAAGTATGTTCTGTAATCATATAGTTAATTGCTATATTGGCAATTATTTATTTTTAAGCAGTATATTTGATTGAAAATACTATAATTGTATAGAAAGTTGCTTCTTTGGCATTTTTTATAACGAAAGGAAGACTATGGATATAGCTATTGAAAAAAGTTTACAACAATGCAAAACTCATATTATAGACCATGCTACACTATCTTCAATAATCCTAAATAATGGCTATACTGGAATAAATGATAAGATAAACAAGTTAAAGAGAAAAGGGCATATAGAGACTCTAAAAAGAGGC
Source organism: Candidatus Sulfurimonas baltica (assembly GCF_015265455.1). Lineage (NCBI taxonomy): Bacteria > Pseudomonadati > Campylobacterota > Epsilonproteobacteria > Campylobacterales > Sulfurimonadaceae > Sulfurimonas > Candidatus Sulfurimonas baltica. The sequence goes on from NZ_CP054492.1 coordinate 547,904, forward strand.
TTATATCTACATATATCTCCTTTTGTTGAAAACCCTATCTCAAAAGAGATCATTGCTAATACGATGTTAAGCCCATCATATATATCATTTGATTATGCACTCTATTATTATGGACTGATTCCAGAGAGTGTATTTGATGTAACTTCTGCTACAACAAAAATATCTAAATCATTTAAAACTACTAATGGAACCTTTAGCTTTAGACATGTAAAAAAAGAGTTATTTTCTGTCGGATTAGTAATAGAGTCAACAAAAAATGGCAATTTTTTAATAGCTACGAAAGAAAAAGCACTCTGTGATAAAGTTTACTATACAAAAGATATCCAAATTACTTCTAAAAAATCTATGATTAGCTTTCTAGTTGATGACTTAAGAATAGATGTAGATGAGCTTGAAGATTGTGATATAGATATATTTGTAAAATATTTTGAAATAAGCAAATCAAAGAAAATCAAGTTTTTAATAGAAGCGTTAGAGGATATAGCATGAATATAATAGAACAGATGTTGTCAAACTATGACATAGCGAATGAAGCTGATCTCATTAATGCTTTAAAAGAAGTATTTCAAGAGATTGCACTTCTAGGGCTATACCATGGTGGTTTTTTTGAAAAAGCTGCTTTTTATGGCGGAACTGCTTTACGAATATTGTACGGTCTTCCAAGATTTTCAGAAGATTTAGATTTTACGCTTTTAGAAAAGAATAGTGACTTTGATATAGAGCAATACTTTAGTTCCATAATAGATGAGTTTGAAGCATTAGGGATTAAGATAGATATAGCAAAAAAGGTAAAAAAAGATTTTGGAAGTGATATAGCTTCTGCATTTTTAAAAAACGGTACTTCTATTCATACACTAAAAATTCAAGCTGATGATTTAGGAAATATTTTAGATGGGATACATAGTGGCAAAAAACTAAAAATTAAATTTGAAGTTGATATAAATCCACCTCTTAAATTTCAAACTGAGTCAAAAACTTTACTACTTCCAAAAACATTTAATATTATTTCAATGACTCTTCCAAATTTATATGCAGGAAAAATGCATGCAGTTTTATGTAGAAAATGGCTCTCAAGAGTAAAAGGTCGTGACTGGTATGATTTTGAATGGTATGTAAAAAGAAATACCTCCTTAAACTTGGAGCATTTACAAGAAAGAATGTATGAAAGTGGTGATTTAGATAAAGATACAAAACTTGATGAAAAATCATTTAAAGAACTGATGTATAAGAGAATTGAAGAACTAGATGTCGATGGAGCGATTAAAGAGGTTAATCCATTTATCAGAGATAAGAGTGGATTTGAGTTTTGGTCGAAAGATTACTTTAAACTATTAACAGACAAAATGATATTTGAAAAATAGGATTAAATCTTGTAAAGTTTGAAGTGATAGTAAGATTGGATGAAGCATTAAATATCTGATTTGAAGGTAGTGTTCAAGATTCCGTGTCAGCATCGGATAATTCCTAAAATTGTATCATAAATTTAAAGCGTCATCAAGCCGTCCCTCAAAGTGGATGGCTAACTGGGAAATTGTTAAGCTCCAGTTTCTAATCGGCATAGTCCATTTTTTCTGAGCATTTTGAATCCCCATATAAAGCAATTTCAGCAGGCTGTCATCATTTGGAAAAGCTCCTTTGGTTTTAGTAAGTGTTCTAAATTGGCGATGGACTGATTCGATAATATTGGTTGTGTAAATGACCCTGCGTATATCTTCAGGATACTGAAAATACACAGATAAATTATCCCATTTATTTCTCCATGATTGAAAAACGATAGGATACTTTTTACCCCATTTTTCTTCAAGTTTATCAAGCTCAAATTCTGCTTCTTCTTTTGTGAAAGCTTGATAAACCGCTTTTAGTTCTTTTGCAAATTGTTTTTGATAAGCCGAGCCCACATATTTCAGACTGTTGCGTATTTGATGCACTATGCAGAGTTGAACCTGAGTATCTTGAAATACAGAATTGATGGCTTCAGGGAAGCCTTTAAGTCCATCTACGGATGCGATGAGTATGTCTTTGACTCCACGGTTACTCAAGTCGGTCAACACTTGCAGCCAGAACTTAGCGCCTTCACTTTCATTGAGGTATAAACCAAGTATCTCTTTCTTTCCATCAACTCTGATACCAAGAACTGTATAAAATGCTTTTGAGATATAACGACCGTCTTCTTTTACTTTGTAATGGATGGCATCTAAAAATATGAATGGATAAACAGTCTCTAAAGGTCTAGTTTTCCATTCCTGAAGCATAGGTATTATTTTATCTGTTACAGCGCTTATGGTGGCTTTAGAGAAACCTACACAGTAAAAATCCTCTATGTGTTTAGCTATCTGGGAATAGCTGTTGCCAAGTGCAAAGAGTGAAAGTATTTTCTCTTCAATTTCACCTGTCATACTCGTTTGATTTTTCTTAACAATTTCAGGCTCAAAGCTACCGTTGCGGTCCCTTGGAACATCTAGCTCAAATGTTCCATGATCACTCTTCATAGTTTTTGAGTTGTAGCCGTTCTTACGGTTTCTATTGAGGTCTTGCGAGAGGTGAGAATCTATCTCAGCCGCAAGAGCGGCTTCTGTGAGTTGTTTGATAAGGGAGCCTAAAGCTCCATCAGAACCGCCAATACTTTTACCAGCTTTTATATCACGAGCAAATTGCTCTACATCGATTTCTATTTTCATGTGTCATTCCTTGAGTAAATATAATTTTACCCGATTGACACGGAATTATGAACGGTCCCGATTTGAAAGGTCTCTTTATTTGTTCCATAATCCCTTAGGGTTTGTGGAACTTTGCAGTTTTTACTTTTTGAACACTTTGTGGAACACGGAAAGCTTTTAATAGCTGAGTATGTTCCAAAAATAAGTATTTTTTGGCATACTTTGAGCATATGAAATTTATTAGTTAGGTGCTTTATTCAAAAATTACAATTCAATTAGATACAATATATAAATTAATATCAAAGGCTTTATATGTCTTCTCAATTTAATAAGTTTTATAAATTTTTACCATTTATTACAATTGTTATTGGAATTTCAGTCAGCATCTTCGTTGGGTGGTTTACCTATCACTACTATGAGGAAAAGGAAAACTCACACCTAGAATTAGCAAGTAATGAAATAGTTGTCCTAGTAGAAGCCCGTATGGCAGCATATGAGCAAGTTTTAAGAAGCGGTGTTGGTTTCTTTAATGCTTCGGATAGTGTCTCTCGCAATGCATGGGCAATATTTGTCAAAGATCACAAACTAAATGATAACTTCAAAGGAATTCAGGGATTTGGTTATTCTGAGGTTGTTTTTCCACAGAATAAGCTTGTACATGAAGAGCGTATAAAAAAAGAAGGCTTTGCTGATTTCAAAATACATCCAGATGGACAAAGGGAGCTGTATACTTCCATAATATACCTAGAGCCATTTGACGAGCGTAATATTAGAGCTTTTGGTTATGACATGTTCTCTGAAAAAGTACGTAGAGAAGCTATGTTAAAAGCAATGAAAAGTGGAGAAGCAACACTCTCTGGTAAAATTACACTTGTTCAAGAATTTGACACAAATATTCAGGCTGGTTTTTTGGTCTATTTACCGGTATACAAAAAAGGTTCAAAGCTAGCCACCCCTCAAGATAGAGTTTCGGCTACTCAAGGCTTTGTATATGCTACATTTCGTGCAAACGACCTTATGGATGGTGTTTTGGGCACTATGTTTCCTCACATACATTTTGAAATTTTTGATGGTAATCTCCCTACAAAACAAAGTATTCTCTTTGACTCCAATACTAATAATGAGTTTACATTAGTGTATAAAACAACAAATCTGACAATTAATGGGCACACTTGGACACTTTTATTTAGGACAAATAGCATATTAGAAAGTGAAGATATTTACATTGTTTTTATAATTCCAAGTTTTATCCTGATTCTAACTTTATTGCTATATTTATTGCTAAATTCATTAATTAAGACGAAAGAAAATGCAGTGCAAATTGCAAAAAAAGCTACTCAAAAGTTGCAGGATTCAGAAGAAAGACTTAGATATGCACTAGAAGGTGCTGGAGATGGATTATGGGATTGGAATTTAAAGACAAATGAGGTCTTTTTTTCAAAACGATGGAAAGAGATGCTTGGATTTGCAGAAGATGAGATAGACTCAACTTTGGATGAATGGAAAAGTAGGATTCATCCGGAAGAAATTGAACAGGTTTATGCAGACATAACAGCACATATTGAAGGTAAAAGTGATGCTTACATAAATGAGCATAGAGTCAAATGCAAAGATGACTCTTATAAATGGATACTTGATAGAGGTATTATAGTGAGTCGTGATATTGATGGGAATCCAGTACGAATGGTTGGCTCACACAGTGATATTTCTGAGCGTAAACAGTCTCAATTGAGAATTGAGGCACTTTCTGTAACGGATAGACTGACACAGCTTTATAATCGTCTAAAATTAGACGAGATTTTTGCTATGAAACTAGCGACAGCAGGAAGGTATAATACACCTTTTTCTGTAGTTATTATTGATATTGATTTATTCAAGCTTGTAAATGATACTTGGGGACACCAAGCAGGCGATGATGTTTTAAAAGAGTTTTCGGCAATTATAAAAAACAATGCCAGAGAAACAGATATTGTTGGCAGATGGGGAGGTGAAGAGTTTTTAATACTATCCTCAGACACAGACCTTGATGGTGCTATTAAATTATCTGAAAAATTAAGAGAGATGGTGTCTTCATTTAAATTTTCATTTACAGGACACAAAACTGCCAGTTTTGGAGTGAGCTCATATCATGCAGGCGATGATGAAAAGACTATGATAAAACGAGCCGATGATGCTTTATATCGTGCAAAAGAAAATGGAAGAAACAGAGTGGAAGCCGAGGAATATAACTAAAAAAAATCTTATACTGAAATACTTAAAAAAGGGAGAGTGTTATCTTGGATTTAATTGCGGAATTTTGGTCCGTAAGTGACACTTTCCCACCATTTGTATTACTAAGTCAATATTCTAATTCTCTAATAGCTCAAAAACCTGTTATATTTGGCAATCTTTAGCTTTAGGATAGAAATACGCAGCACCACCATAGGTGACTGCAAACACTACAAGGCTTATTATAGAGTTGCTAGTAAATAATTGTGTAATAGTTACTGCAACTGCTGCTAATGAAAATATGATAAACCACTTATCAAGTTAAATAATCTGTTAAAACAAGAAGGTAAATATAAAGAAGTTTTAGACATTGAAGCACAGATGAAAAAGATACAAGTAAAAAAATATATTACTACTGATGAAATGGTGGAAATTTATAATATATCCATATCAAGTCAAAGAGGTTATAGAGAAAGATTAAACGACCACTCCCATTTAATCAAAAGTGTATAGAAACGGGTTAATAATAAATACAAAATCCTTAAATAAGGACTTTAAAGAGGTTTTAAAACTTCCACTTTGGTTATGTGGATTTTTTATTAACTAAGAGAATAGACAAAGTCATAAAATCACTATGCTTCATATAGAAACCTTGCTATTTCATCTAAAGAAAACATAATTTGTCCTAAGACTTTTTTAGAGTTTAATAACCCATTTTGTCTCATTCTATCAATTGTAGCCTCACTAACATTAAGCTCGTTTGCAGTCTCTTTCTTAGTAAGTAACATTCTTTTATAGTTCTCTCTGAGCATCGCTATCAAATCAAATTTTGACATAGTAAATCCTTTTTTATACAAAACTACAACTATTTTTTAATAAATAGTTGTAGTTTTGTATGTTGTTTAAAGAAGTATATACTATTTTACATTTATTGTCAACAATAATGTTGTAAATTTGTATATTTATATACATTTATGTTGTAATTTTAATTAAGCCATGATTTTAATATAGTTTTTATAGTGTCTGATTTTTCAAGTTCTTTTTCTAAATGAACTATTTTAAGATACATTTCAATAGATTTTTCAACTTGCTTGCTAACTTTATTGGTAGAAACAGATGATCTCAAACTGCTCTCACTCACACCAATAGCATCTGCTAACTGTTGATAAGTCAATTTTTGTTCTATACATGCTGCCTTAATTTTATTATCTTCTAAACCTATTAAGTACTTCAGTTCATTATGTTTATATACAGTTTGGTACTGTTGATTAATAGCTATTGACTTTTCTTCAACTAGATAATCAAGTTTAGATTTTACACCTTTTGAGTCTCCGTCGTTATAATCAGCAAGTTTTTCTAAAAAACTTAAAATCATTAAGTCTGGATTATTTGTTGAAAACATACCAAAATCTTTATCGCAATACTTAATGTGATAGCCAATTCCATCACTTATGAATTCAAGTTTACATGCAGTATCTTCTTTCAACTTAAATGTCGTAAAGTTTTTTTTATCTGCTGGTTGTATAGTAATAGTGTTTACTTTCATTTTTTCTCTTATTGTTTAGTTAGACATATGATATCTACTTTCTTGTAAATAAAAGATAAAATAACAACAATATCTTTCTAAATAATACTAAATTTGAACCTTATTAAGAATATTTCTTTTCTTTAGTATAGTCCGGTAACGTTGATGGAGAAATACTAAATAATGCAAATATCTTTTCTATTCATAGGTGCTCTTTTTATTTATAATCATACGATATTAGTATTAAAATAACAACAAATTAACTTCCAAATTTTTATAACCATATATTATACATATAGATAGAAGAGCCTTATATTAGGTTCTTCTATACTTAATAGTTGACCACTTTCAGGGGATATTCATGTTAACACAAAACAAAGATTTACAGCTTCTGTTTTTCTCAAAACCACAAGAGTTACTAAAGCGAATGTTACAAGAGCTAAATGATGGGGATTTTATTATCCCTCTAAATAATCCAAACTACTACCCATATCAAGGAGCCTAAATGTTACCGATTCCACAATTAATTACTATAGCAGTAACCGTATGTGCAGTTGTAGCTAAAACAATTGAATGTAAAAAAGAAAATTAGTCCCTAAGTCATAAGACTTTCAACCTACAAAATATATAAAAGGAAAACACACAATGTCAAAATTACTACCACTTTCAGCTATAGAGCTGATGAATAATTACCCTGTTTTATACACTAAAGTTCCACACGAAGATGTTTCTGAAAAATACTCAATAATTTCTAGTATTGATATTATTAACGAATTAAAAGACAAGTTTAACTGGCATGTTACTTCTGTACAAGTCGCACCCGTACGAGATGAATCACGTGAAGACAAGCAAGTTCACTGTGTCCGTCTTCGTCACTTCGATGATTTAATAGCCCCACAAGAGTCAGCAGTTGAGATATTATTCTTCAACTCTTTTGACCGTTCTAAGGCTTTTACTATCTCAGTAGGTATCTTTAGATTTTCCTGTGCTAACGGTTTGGTAGTTGGCGAAACATTTGATAGCTATAAACTCCGTCATATTGGAGATCTTGAAAACAACCTCGATGAAATCATTCAAAAGATTACAGAGTTCAAGCCTAAGCTAGAGCAAAAGATAAGAAAATTCTCTTCACTTATGTTATCTCAGCAAGAGATGGAAACTTATGCAAAACTCTCACTTCCCTTGAAATTTGCATCTCACTTAGAAGTTGATTCTAAACAGTTGTTAGTACCACATAGGGAAGAGGATATGCAAGATACAAGTCTCTACACTGTACTTAATATTTTACAAGAAAATTTAATCCGTGCAAACAATATTACCGGTGTAAATAAAGAGACTGGAAGACGCTTTACATCTCGTGAAATTACCTCTATATCAAAAGACTATGAAATTAATGTTGGTCTATTTGACTTAGCCGAAAGAATCTACCAAATCAAACAACCTGAAGCCCAAGCTTTAGTAGCATAACAAGGAAAAAACTATGCAAAATTTAACAACACAATCATCACAGCTAGAACAAGACCTTATTGCTCTTCACTCTGGAACTACCCAAAGCAAAGAGTGGTTTAATCAAAGTGTTATGAACATCTTAAAAGCACCAACTCAATCATCATTCGCAAAAGCTGATCGTATAGCAGAAGTCTTTACAAGTATAGATGTAAAGATTGATTATATCAAAGAGCAACAGAAGTTATTAGCAAGTTTGAAAAAGCAACTTGAACTAGCTAAAACTTATGCGAAGGTAGAGGTGTCAAACTCTCTAGTATCCCTAGGTGTACTAAAACTTGAAGGACTTGCAATCTCTAGTATCACAGCCACCAAAGCAACAGATAAAAGTGTAGCTAGGTTAGAGATACTTGATGAGGATGAACTTTTAAATAGAGGATTTTTCAAAGTTGAACTTGACAAAGAAGCTATTGAAAAGGCTCTCTTATCAGCAGACCAAAGAGATGAAGTTGCAGAATTTGCAGATATGACTATAGAGCTTGTGCATAAGCCTGCAACTATCCGTATTAACAAGCGAAAAACTATTGCTCAAGATGAGCCAACACAAATAGCAGCATAAGGGGATAATATGTTTAACGATAAAACGAATCAAGTCTTAGGATATGAGATAGAAAGCAGTAGAATTAAAAGTCGCCAAAAAGGTAATATCACCCTCTCGTATTTAGAAGGATTTGATATTATTGAAACGGCAAACAGAGTCTTTGGTTTCGGCAACTGGGACTACTCTACTAAGTTAGAAGTTGTATCTCAAGAGGTCAATCAAAATCAAAATCATGTTATCTGCTATAAAGCTCTTGTAAGTATATTAGTTCATGATGTTTCTCACTCTAAACAAGTGTCTCGTGAAGATGTAGGATTTGGTACTGGTATTGCAAAAACATTAGCTGATGCACATGAGGGTGGAGCTAAGGAAGCAGTAACAGATGCAATCAAGAGAACATTAAGAAGCTTTGGTAATCAGTTCGGTAATTCACTCTATGATAAAAGCCGTCAACACCAAAACAATCAAATGCAGAATCAACAATCTGCACAAATTCAACAGTATCAAACACCAGTACCCGAACAATTGCCATCTCAACAACAGTCTCATAATCCAAATGATTACTCATCACTCTATAATATAGGATTACAAGTGGTTGATGACAACAATGGTAACCTTCTCATAACTGGTGATGACATATACAATAAAAGAGATTCTATAAAAGCATGTGGTTTTAAATTTGACCCCTCTTCTAAACAATGGTGGAAACCTGTAGAACAACAGCAGGCTGCCTAGATGAAACTGAATATCTATAGAATGCCTTTAAATAGAGAGCCTATACTTGTTTGTTTAACGATAGGTTTAGCAATAGCTGTATTAACATGTCAAGCTAGAAGGAATTAGTTATGGGTAAATTAATACCTGATGAATTTTTATCATCTATATGTCAAGAGCGGAGTTAAATTCGGCAGTTTTTCGTAAGAAATATTACGAATTGTAACCTTAAGCGACGATGGTTTAATTTATCCCTTTGATTGATTTTTTGGCTTTAAACTTATACAAGTCTGAATCTACCATTCCCTCCTCTTTTTTTTCTTTCAATCGATATGAATCTCCAAGTATATTTATAATATGAGAGTGGTGTAAAAGTCTGTCTAAAATAGCTGTAGTAACAACTTTATCATTTGCAAATATTCCACTCCATTGGCTAAACACAAGATTTGAAGTGACAATTGTTGCTCCTCTTTCATAGCGTTTGGATATTACTTGAAAAAAGTGATGGGCATCTTCTTTGCTCATTGGAAAGTAGCCTATTTCATCTATTACAAGCAGAGATGGTGTCATGATAGACTGACGGATAAAAGAGTCATAGCGTTTCTCTTTTTTGGCATTGCTCATCTGCATAATAAGGTCAGAGATTGTTATAAATCTGGCTTTGATGCGTTTTTGAACAGCTTGATAAGCAAGTGCTATTGCTAAGTGAGTTTTACCAACTCCAGACTGGCCAAGTAATATAATGTTCTCTTTGCGTTTGATGAACTCAAGAGTGGAGAGTTCTTCTATCTGTCTACGATTAACTCCGACAGTGAAATCAAAGTCAAACTGCTCAAGTGTTTTTATAGTTGGAAATCCTGCCATTTTTGTGAGCGTTGCACGCGAACGAGTAGCTCTGCTGTCTGCTTCGAGTTTTAGCACTTCATAAAGATATTCACTATATTTCCAACCTTCTTTTGCTGCACGGTTTCCAAGCTCATGATGAAACTCGTTAAACATTGGCAGTTGCAACTCTTTACACAAATATTCTATCTTCTCATTTAGTTCCATAAAGCACCTCCAACTGCATAAGCAGGAATAAGCATATAAGCCATAACAGGGATAAACTCATCATAGCTTTGTAAATCACGATTTGGAATATGAATGGTAATTCTATTGGATGTTTGGCTATTTTTTGATACACTTTGTGCTGTAGCTTTTATTGGGTGGATACCGTGATAAGGCTTCGGTAGAGGTAGCAAATGCAATTGCTCTTCTGCCAACATATCAAATGGCTTATGCATAGTTGTTTGATGTATTCTAGAGTTAGCTGTGAAATCCAGCCAATCCATAACTTCCGCATTTGCATTCTCCAAGGTCATTTTATAACCCATCATAGAGAGTCTAGTTTTAAACATGTTGTGAAAACTGTATCTCAAATAGTGATTAAATCTCTCAACCTTGCCCTTAGTTTGAGCACGATATGGCTTACAAACTTTAAGTTGCATTCCGCAATGTTTCTCTGCAAAGTCTCGAAACTGCTCATTAAATTTATGCTTACCAAATCCATAAGCATTTCTTTTAATAATTACTGTCTTCATGTTGTCATATAGACCTTCTTGTGGAACTCCACCGAAGTAACTAAATGCGTTCATATGACATTTTATTAGGGTTTCTACTTTTTCATCAGATACATACTCAACATATGACGCTCGAGAATAGCCCATTGTTGCCACAAATGCAGACAAGCCTTCTTTTGGAAATTCTACCCAGTCAACTTGCATCTGTTTACCAGGGTCTGTCTCAAACCTAACTAGCGGTTCTTCATCTTTTACTTTTTGGCGGAGCTCATGACGAAGCACAACATCATTCATCCAGCGAAGTGAACCTCTATAGCCTAATTTCTGAATCTCTTGATAAATTGACGATGAAGGAATAGAAACACCTAGTTTATGTGCCTCTTCTAGCATTCTGGCAATATTTGGAAGGTATGGATCAACTGTTGTTTCAACTGCATCTCGTTTAATGACTGGAACATAGCCTTCAGGCATCTTTGCATATTTAGCAACTGTATCTCTGTTAATGCCTAGTTTACGAGCTATGGCACTTTTACTAAGTCCATCTTTGAGCATTTTATGAATCATTTTTACTTCACCTTTTTTAAGCATTCATCTCCTTCCAAATTTTTGAAAAAAGACTTTAACAAAATTAATTTGTTTCTTTAAGCTTTTGGTTGTAAAAACTACTTTTTAGCAGCTTTCCGTACTGCCTATTTTAACTCCGCCGATGACAATAGTTCCAGAAGGGCTGTCCCCTACATTGATTTCATTAATAATGGTTGTAATCATTTGTGAAACTTGCTCTACATTTTCTTCTGATTTATCATCTGTATGAAATAGGTTAATAGTGGGTGATAAGTCTTTTTTTAAAATTGGGTCGATTAAAACTAATCTTTCTTTATCGACAAGTCTAGTTACACTATGAGCCAAATCACCGTGAATATCTAAAAGTATAACACTACAATCATCTCTTAGAATGTCCCTGTAAATCATAGTTTTGAGAAGCTCACTCTTACCACTTCCAGTTTTTCCAGTGACATATGAGTGTTTATATCTCTCTTCAGTAGGAATTATCTTCTCGAAGCTATCATCAAATGGATCAAGGATTGGATTCTGACTATTGTAAGATAAAGCTAGTTCCATTAACTCAGGGTCTTTTAGCCAATTTTTAAAAAGCTCATTATCGGTTTTATAGTCTTTATCTTTAAAGCTTACGGTGTCGTTTAGGCTAATTTTATTAGAATGATGAATAGCTCTTTGATTTAATACATCTTGCTGACTAAGGTCAAGGTAGTTATATTGATTACTATAGCTTTTAACTTTAGATAAATCCAAAGATGCTAATTGTTGTGAGAAGTCTGTTAAGTTCTTGGCTATGTTGTTAACAAGCGAAATTCTATCTGGTTGGTTTAGTTTACAATTGATATTTTCGATAGAGTCTACAAAAAACACTTTTGACTGGCTAAGGAAATCATTTAAAAAAGGATGTGGTTGGTCTAGGGTAAAAATAACCTGGCATAGAAAAGGAGTTACACCATTTTTGTCATATACTATAATTCCTTCTAGTAAGTCTTTCAGTTTTTTTTGATGCTTCTTATCTTCTGGAATATGATTAATATGTATAAAAAGCTTATTTTGAAGGATAGCACCAACTGGTTGACTTTCTAGCATTTCATCTGTGATTGTTATACAGTGCTCAAATCCAAAAATTTGTTGAATAATTCCATTGTAAAAAATCTCTTCTGAAACATCTTTGTTACCAATAAGTACTAAGGTGCTTCGTACTCTTCTTAATGTTTTAAAAAAGTAAGTCAGCCATTCTTCAATATATTCAGAATTATCGTTTATAGTCAATACATGCAAAAATAGTTTTATAAAATACTTATTGATAAGTTCAATACTATACTCTTTTTCATTCAGTAGTACGCTGTCAAAACTAAACCGATATATTTTCTCTAGTTCCTGTTTGGTAATTTTTTGTATTTGAGTGTTAAGTCTTTGTTCTAAATAATGAGTATAGGTAAAAAGGTTAAAAGAATAACTACTATTTTTTATTTCATCGTATATGTCAAAAACTAAAATAGGTTCAATTTTTGATTTTATAATATGTAAAGGTAAGTGAATTTTATGGGGTTGATCTCTTTTATTTTCTACTAAATTATTTGTATCTTTGTATATTTTTACTTCTCTTGAAAGAACATGAAAGAGTTCTATCTCAATGTTACTCATATCTTCAATCTTGCTGATAAAATTTTCACCATTATGTATGAAGTAAATATTGTTAGAGTCTTTCGTTAAGGAGTTTGATTGGTTTTTAGAGATTTCATCTATTAACCAATGGCACTCTTGAATTATGTAGTCATACTCATTCAGCATATCTTGTTTTATTGTTTGTCGCATATTCTTTTCTATTGCATAATCTGATAATGTTCTAAAAGTATTATTAAAAGATTGTTGTAAAGGTTGCTGTAGGTCTATTGGTATTTGTTGTTGATTATCATGCATGTATTTCCTTGTTCTATGAAGACTGTAGATTATATTTTATTGTATAATGGGAGCACTGCATAACAACAAGAAGTTCATTTGCATCTAATTTTGCAAATATTTAAAAAAATACACTTTCGTATATTCCAAATTGATAATATATTCCATTAATATTATGGATATTTGAGATATTTACTTCTATCTCTTTCATCTATTAACACTCTTTCTCATGTTCATCTGTCTATATGCCAATAATCTTAGGTTAGCTGCTATACAAGCGATGGTAAAATTCATATTGTTTCTAACCAAACCTATAAATCTTGTAGTATGTCCTTTCATTTGAACTTTCAAATCTGCGAATCTATGTTCAACTTTTGCTCTTATCTTGTGTTTTGGTTTCTCATCTTCTCGCTGGATTTTTCTCTCATCACTGCTCATTTTCTGCTTCTCTTTAAGACATATCATATTCTCAATATCTTTTGATTGCAGAAGCTCATCTATCTCTTTGGACTTATAGGCTTTATCGGCATAACAAGCTTTTACATTTGGAATTGATTCTATAAATGGTTCAAGCACATCTATATCTGAAGTGTTAGCAAATGTAGTCATTGTTTTTAGAATCACTCCGCTCTCTTCATCTGATGCAATATGAGTTTTATATCCTTGTGTATATTGTTTTTTTGAGGATTGGTAACCTATTCTTATATCTGTATCTATTTTATTCTTATGCTCATAGCTATCTTTCTCATTTTCAATAATCTCTTGAGAAATTTTTACATCTTTAGTATCTATATCTTGAAGTGTGTCCAGTTGAGCGTTTTTCATTGTTTTTGAATTGTATTCTTTAGCGTTTAACAATTTTTCTATTTTCTTTTTTGAAGGTGTTCTTGATTTTAGCTCTTCATTTATTTGAATGTCTAGTTTGCTATTATCAGTTTCTACTTTTAATTTATCTTCACTTTTTTGCTCTTTAGTTTTATTGTTGATTTGAGTGTTTTCACTTTTGATAAGAGAAGCATCTACTAATACTGATTTACCCTCTTTGGCGATAAAGTTATTATCTTCTAGTTGTTTGTTGACTGCATTAAAAAGCTTATCATATAGTTTATTTGCAAGTAGTGAGTTTCTAAATCTACAAATTGTAGATTCGTCTGGTACGGTATCTTCTAAACTAAGTCCAACAAACCTTATAAACAATAAATTGACATAAAGTGCATCTTCCATTGATTGATCACTGAGGTTGTAGTATTTTTGCACGAGGAGTATTCTAAACATTAACACATTGTCATAAGCAGGCGAGCCAGTAGCATTCTTTCCGCCTCTACCATTTTTATTTAGTATTGGTCTTAGTTTCTCAAAGTTTATTATTGAATCTAACTCTTTAAGAAACGAATTTACCTTATGGAGTCTTGATGTTATTGCTATATCTGAAAATGTGTTGTTTGTATCTTTAAATGCCATGTCTCTACCTTGTTTATAGCAGATATTTTAGCCAAAAAGTGCTGTTAAAGTGCTTGTTTTAGGGAGTTTTCCTTGATGTTCTGGGGTTATTTACTGTGCAGTGGTCTCATAATAGCATAACAAAACAATGTTCTAAAAGTTCTTTAAAATAGATGCAAGCATTCTTATCTTTTGCTTCATATGAAGTCAAAATTTAAATGATATTTGTATTATGAAAACTTGATTTTTTTTTGCAGATTTTTGCAAAAATGTGCAGATTTAGAGCGAAATGTAGTAAAATTTTGTAGTAAAATTTTAAAGATTTATTTTTAAAACCCTATAAATAGGGCTACAAGAGGAATGAACTAACTAATCCAATAAGTCCACCAAACACTCCACCCCACACAACAAGCCATGAGAGATGTTCATGTATAAGTTTTTGAACCATCTCTTTAACCATTATAGGAGTTAACTCGTCCAACCTTGCATCTATTACATCTTCGATAGAGCTAATCATATCACTGCTTAAAGATGAGTTTTGCATATGATTCTGCAGAGTATTGTTAAACGCCTCACTTTTTACGATTTTAATAACTGCACTTTTCATTTTTAAAGAAAATGGTTCACGCAGACCTTCAAGTGCACTCTCTCCACCAAACATGCCAAGCATTCCACCAAAAGATGACTCCATAACTGTTTTGCTAAGAGCGTCAAATGCAGGGCTAAAGTCTGTCTCTTCAATGATTGGAGCCAACTCTATTTTTTTCTCTTCACTTTTAAAGAAGTTATCTAACTGCTCTTGAGTAAAAAATTGACTCATCATAAGGTTTTTTATAGACTCTTTAAAAGCTTCAAATCTTGCTGGAATTACTCCTGAACCATAAAGCAGCGGCACCCTCTCAAATAACATATGAATAGCTAATTGATTTGTAAGCGCACCAGAAAGAGCGAAAAGACCTGTATATAATAGATATGAACTGTATTCACTCTCTAATATAAATGATAAAACCACCAATAGTGCGGCTATAATGTTTGTTGTAAAACTTTTGTTTAATTTCAAAATGCATCTCCAATGTAAAAGCGAAATTATACTAAAAAGATTCTATAATATAATAAATAAATTTAAAAGAGAAGTACAATGAATAAAGAGAGCTATGAACTTTTTAAAAGTGGACAAATACAAACTATTTTAGACACTTTAAGTAGTGAACTCATAACAAGAAATGAGTCTCCGTTTTGGAGAGATAAAGTTATACCATTTAGTGAGGCAATCTTAAGTGTTTTAATACCTTTGAGAGAATCAAATATGCTTTTTAACCCTGAAGGTAAAGCTCAGCTTGAGCTTACTCCAGATCTTTTTTTAGAGTGGAGCAATTTCGTAAGCTTAAAAACATTAGCATTTACAATTCAAAAATCAAATGAAGCAAATGAGCTGCTTAGAACTAAGCTGGACAAAGCTACATGTAAAGAATATAAAAATATAGATTTAAAAAAACTAGGTGATTACTTAGCAAGATACACAGTTAATCTCGAAGATGAAAATTTAGACTTTCCAATAGCAAACTATAATTTGCACCAAGGTGTAAGTAACGTTATCAAGTCACTTCTCTAGGTATTTATAAATGAATAAGATTATAGAGTATTTTATTAACAATAGTCGTCTAAACTATATGTTGCTAGTCTTTTTATTATATTTAGGAGTTAATGCTTATATTAATATTCCTAAAGAGATGTTTCCAACTGTTGAGCTAGATAAAATATCAGTCTCTGGAAGTTATGCTGGCAGTAGTGCTACAAACATGGACAAAATGGCAGTTCGTGACATTGAAGATGCACTTAGTAATATTAACGGTATAGATAAAACAGAGACTACTATTATACCTGGGGCATTCTCAATTATTTTAACACTAAATGAAAATAGTGATAAAATAAATGTACTCAATAAAGTGCAAGACTCAATCGCCTCATCTAAGCAGTACCTTCCATCTGATATGGTTGATCCGATTGCAGTACTTTTAGATAAGCACAGATCTCTTATTAGGCTTTCAATCTCATCCAAAAAACATACTCAAGGTGAGTTGACAATTATTGCACAAGAGGTAAAATCAAAAATTTCAAGAATACAAAATATTAGTGATGTATCAATTAGGGGCGACTCTGATGAAGAGGTTTTAATTCAAATTGACTCTCAGGCGATTTCTACGTACAAGTTAAATCACTCGAGCGTGCTAAGCGCTATCTCTCAACTCTCATACATCTTCCCAATTGGAAACATAGAGGAGAGGGGTAGATTTGTATATGTTTCAACTGTAAATGGAAAAGCAAACGTAGAGGAGTGGAAGGACTCTATACTTGCAATTGGAGATAAAAATATAAAACTTGGCGATATCGCTGAAGTTAAAATACACTATCCTCAAACAAATACGCTCTCAACTTTTAATAATATACCTACTCTCTCGCTTGTTATATCTAAAGGTGATCAGGGAAATGCAATAGAGATGTCTAAGCAAATGTATAGCTTTGTTGAAAAGTTAAGAGTAAGCTATGACGGTGTTATTTTTAATCTGTACCAAGATAGCTCCAAACCGGTAGAAGACCGATTAAATACTGTTATATCAAACTTAATGTTTGGTCTAATTTTGGTTTTTTTATCAATGTATATTTTGATTAATCTTCGTATAGCGTTTATAGTGGCATTAGGTATCCCATTCTCTTTTATTATAGGACTGCTATTTATATATTATCTTGGGTACTCTATAAACATAGTATCACTACTTGGAGCACTGATAGTTATTGGTATAGTTGTAGATGATGCTATTGTTGTAAGTGAAAATATTCAACGTCATATTGATGATGACATGGAGATAAAAGAGGCTGTACTTTTGGGTGTAAAAGAGATGATGTTGCCTGTATCTCTTGCTACTATAACTACCGCGGCTGCATTTTTACCAATGTTTATGCTTACCGGAGAAATTGCACTGTTTTTGATTTTAGTTCCAATAGTGGTTGTTATGATATTGGTTGGCTCGCTAATAGAGAGTTTTTTCTTTTTGCCTCTTCATGCCAAAGAGATTTTGAAAAAAAGCAATAATTTAATTGATTGGAAACCTCTGCAAAACTCTTATGCAAAGACACTTCATTTTTTTATAACCTATAAAAAAACATTTGTCCTGCTGTTTTTAGTAATTATTCCCATACTAACAGTATTCACTGCCAAATCAATGAAATTTCAGTTTTTCCCAAATTTTGATGGTAACTACCTCTATATATCTGGAAAATTAGATATTAATACTCCAATAGCTGACACGTTTGAGATTGCAAAAGAGATAGAAGCAAAAATGATGGAGCATTCAGAAGAGTTCTCTCTAAAGTCTATCACCGCTTCAAGCGGATTTAGACGAAGCCTTTCAGGTGAAACTGAACGTAATAATAATGTTTTTTTCATTACAATGGAGCTCTATGACAGGGCTGAAACAAACTTTATAAATCGATACATAAACCCTGTTCTTAATTTTACTTTTGATTTTAATAATCCCGAGAGGATTAGAGAGAAAAAAACGTTTGAACTCTCACCTCGAGCAAAAGAGATTATTATGCCCTATAAAGAGAAGTATAATATGGTTGAATTAGGGGTGATGGAGAGCAAACCAGGTTTAATTAGAAGTGATATTCAAATAAACTTATCTGGAAGTGATGATAAAACCCTAGATGCTGCCATTAAAAGATTAGAAGCAGAGTTGTCAAACATAGAAGGCATCTTGAATTTTAGTGATAATATCCGCTATGGAAAAATGGAGTACAAGATTAAAATAAACCCTTACGGCGAGAGATTGGGACTTAGCGAAGCATCAATTGCGAAAATATTAAGCGGTTATTTTTTAGAGAGACGTCAATCTACCACATTTAATAAAAATGGAATTATGGAGATAAAAACTGAGGATATAGACAAAGACAAGGTTAAAACCTTAGTAGATTTTGATATACCGATATCTGATGGGCGATATGTCAAATTAACAGATGTAGCAGATATTTTAAAAATAAGAGACTATGAAAAGATTGATAAACTAAATGGAAATGTAGTGAAAACAATGTTTGCCAATATAGACAAGCGAAAAATCACACCCCAAGAGGTGCTTAATAAACTTGAAGCTGTTCTGGATGAGATTTCAAACTCTGGAGTGGAGGTAAATCTTCTTGGTGAAAAAGAGAAATCAAAACAGTTAAAAGAGGATATGAAAAAAGCCATTGTGTTAGCTGTATTTCTAATTCTATTGTCTCTTCTCTTGATATTTTCAAAAATAAAATATGCTCTGATGGTCATGAGTGTAATTCCTCTTTCAGTATTGGGTGCTTTGCTCGGTCATAAGCTTTTGGGGATTAACCTGACTATGCCGTCAATAATAGGTATTTTAGGACTAGCTGGTGTTGTAATAAATGATGGTATTATTATGTTAGATTTTTTACATGGAACACATAACTCAGAACAGTTTTTTAAACGTGCAAAATTAAGATTAAGACCAATCTTAATCACCACCATCACTACGTTTTTAGGTTTGTTTACGCTTATATTTTATGCAACGGGACAGGCAGTGATTTTGCAGCCTATAGCAATCTCAATTGGCTTTGGTTTGATTTGGGGGACAGTTTTGAACTTACTTTATTTACCAACGCTTTATGCTATGGTAAATGGTATTAATCCAATAACTGAGTTAAACAAAGATAAGGTATAAAGCTCCCCATAGGAGAGATACAAAAAGAGTGATAGTTACTAAAATAACTATCACTCTTGTGGTAAAGTAAAAAAGAAATTTAAAAAATTCCATACAAATCGCATAAAACTATTTGTATGGAAGTATTGGAAGGCGCACATATTTTGCGTAAGATATTCCATTTGTTAGATTTATAACATCATAGTTCATTTTTCTAGAAAGAAAGTCAGCTAAAACTTTTGTTCTGCTCCCTGTTCTGCAGATAATAGCAAAAGTTTTTTTTGTATCAACCGCTTTGTTTAGTTTCTCTAAAAAAACTTTAAGATCATAATTTCCTTTTTCATCAAAAAGCATAATCGGAATAGAGCGCTTGAGCAACCCTGTCTCTTTCCACTCCCCCGGTGTTCTGATATCAACAATAGGTATGCTTGAGTCAACAAGCTGTTGGGAAGGATTTTCATTTGTTACGGTAGCTAAGAGCGATGCCGATAGAAGTAAAAGTGACAAGAATGTTTTTTTCAATATTTTCTCCGTGTAAGTTTGAATTTAATGTATAATTATATCTATAAATAAATAATAGGTTAAAAATGGCATCTGAAAAAGCAGTAGATAACGCACAAAGACTTCGGTATATAAGAGCGCTTGAGAGGTTTCACAAAAGCATACTCTCTTATTTAATGAATACTCCGGAGCTTTCAAATGCAGGGTATGCTAAGAAGATTGAAAATTCTTTAAAAGTTTTGCAAAGAGTCGATGAAATCGCACTCTATAAGGGTGACTTGCAAGATTTGCAGAAGTTAGTTAAAAAAATTATAAGTTATAAGGAATCTGATAAAAATATAGAAGATATCAAAACTGATATTTTATATAGTTCAAATCAGCTTGAAAAAAACAAGAATGCAAGAAGATATAAAAAAGATAAACACTCCGAATCAAAGTATGATGATTGGGAGTAGGAGAGTTACCTTGACTCTTCTAGCATTTTATCTAGGAAAGTAAATAGCTCATTGGAAGATTTTTCCATCATTTCAAAGTTATTTATTATATCCTCGGAATTTGCGATTGTATTCTTCTGAGCATCCCCTTTTATATATGTTAGATTTTTATTTGCATAATCGTGAACAATCGAGTGAGGTGTTGCTATTTTAGAGTAAGAGGAAGTATTTGAAAATCTACTTTTCCCCTTGTTGTCGTACCATTTGCCAAATCTACACTCATGAGATGTGCTTGGAGTTAAAATTTCTTTTAATGAAAGAAGAGAGTTGTAAGCACGTGATTTATATAAAATGTGATCTAGTTTTGCAAGTACTACAAATATACTACTCTCCATTTTATATGAAAAATCAACAATTTTTTTAGAACTTTCACTTAAATCAATAAGAGTCTCTTCGAATCCGGTGATTTTTTTCGTTGACCCTTCTACTGTGATTTTCATATTGTCAGAACTTGTTTGAATGTCGTTCATATCCTGTTGCAGGGATTTTATAGATACTGAAATCTCCCCGGTTGCCTTATGTGTTCTCTCTGCAAGTTTTCGCACTTCATCAGCTACAACAGCAAATCCTCTGCCGTGCTCACCCGCTCTTGCTGCTTCAATAGCTGCATTTAGAGCAAGAAGGTTTGTCTGGTCCGCAATATCTGTGATAAGCTCAATCACCGATGTTATTTCATTTGTCTGATGTGCTATCTCCATAATGCTATGGTTGTTAATATTTACCTGCTCGCTTAACTGGCTAAGTTCATTTGTTATTTCTGATATATCATTGCGTGTTCCATTGGCTAATTTTGCAGCCTCTTGAGTAGCAGAGGTGATAATTTCAAGTTCATTGATGTTTTCACTTAGGTTAGATGTGATTATGGAGAGTGATTCGGTTACCTGCACGCTTTTAACACTGATTTTAGATTTAAAAACATCCCTTTGAGCACTTTCGTATTGGGACCTCATAAACTCAATGCTAGTCGCAACACTCTCAATGGCTTTTACAAATTCACCACCCATTCCAGCCGATGAGATTTTATGTGAAAAATTACCTTTTGATGCATCGGTAATTGTCCTGTTTATCTCATTGATTAAGTCTTGTGTATGAGCTATAAGGTTTGTTACTTCCTTGCCCATAACACCAAGTTCTGTTTCTTCATTTGTATTCGTTGCTTTGTGAGAAAAGTCGCCTTTTGCTACATAACCGATTAAAGAGGTGAAATCTTTTATACCGTCTGTGATTGATTTTCTAATTAAAGTTGATAATATTAAAACAATTGAGCCAACAATAGAGCCTAGTGCAAAAACAAAATATTTAAAAAAAGTAATTAAGCCGCTAATTTCAATCGACTCACTATTTAATTCAGCTGTTTTAAGTTTTTTAAGCTTTTCAAATGATTCTCTTGATTCATTTGCATAATGTGTTAAGTTGTTTTTATATTTGGCATATATAGCATCTTTATTATTGTTGATGTCATCTACAGATAAAGATTTTAACAGTTTCATGGAGTTATCCAAAAAAAGCATTGTTGTTTTTTTTGCTTCACTTGTCATAGACAATGTTTTGTCTTCAGTAATAAGCTTTTCTAGCTCAACAAAGTCAGTTCTTATATTCTCAATTGTGTCAGTAATTTTAGAAATATTTTTAGCATAGTCACCACCTAACATTATATCTCTGTTTTTTCTGCTTACGTAGTTTAAGTTTTTTTCTATGTTAAGGGTTAGTAGTTTTTCAGCCATAGTTGCATCTTTAAGATGATCGTATTTTATCTCAACATACTGCAGAGCAAAAAAAACAAAAATAGTAGCTCCAAAAATAGTTACTGATACAAGAGTTACAAAGTAAAGCATTTGTTTTTGAATACTTGTTTTGCTAAACATAAAAATCCTTTATTTTAAAATACGATATTACATTAAAAATAGTATATTTTCCATTAAACTAATTAAAATTGCCATTTAAATATACATAAGTTGAGAAAGAAGTATTACTATGACAACAAGCGTAAATGGAAAAAAATGACTCTTGAATACCCAAGGGTTTATATTGAAAAGTTTTTGATTAATTCCTCTAATACCGAGCCAAGAGCCAAGAAAAGCTTTGATACTAAGCAGTATTTGAAAATATGTCATTGTGTTATCTTCAATCTTACCAAAAACTTTAGTTATCATGTACAAACCGCTAGCCACTGCAATCATTAAAGCGTAAGGAACAACTTTCCTGACGTTTATCATAATAGCTTCTCTGGCTTTGGCATACTCTTCGTTTGTTAAAGTTTGCTTCATCTTAGATATAAAGAGAATGTCAATAAATAAGAAGCCACCATATATAAATACTGAAAAAATATGGATTGTGTGAATTAGTGTATATGTTATGATATATCCTTGTTTTTGGAGAATTTTAACATAAGTTATATTTTTTTTAAAGTAGAATGTTTTTATAAATTTATTATACGAAGGAAATATATGTCAATAGCAGAAGAGGATATTAAAAAATTTGAAAGAGCAGATTGTGAGCAAGATAGAGTTTTTTATCAAGCGATGGAAGAAGTTATCTGTTCTATCTCTCCATTACTAGAGTCAGATGAAAGATATACAAGACATGCTATTTTAGAGCGACTTGTTGTTCCAGATAGGATAATAAAATTTAAAGTAGTATGGATGGATGACAACCAAAATATTCAAGTAAACACTGGTTACAGAGTTCAGTTTAATAATTCATTAGGGCCATACAAAGGTGGTTTGCGTTTCCATCCAACTGTAAATGAGGGAATTTTAAAGTTTTTAGGATTTGAACAAATTCTTAAAAATGCTCTTACTGGTTTACCTATTGGTGGAGGTAAGGGTGGAAGTGATTTTGACCCTAAAGGTAAAAGTGATTTTGAAGTTATGAAATTTTGTTCAGCTTTTATGACAGAACTTCATAAATATATAGGACCAAGAATTGATATTCCAGCCGGAGATATTGGAGTTGGTGCTAGAGAGATAGGTTACCTTTTTGGCGAATACAAGAAGATTACATCATCTTATGAAGGTGTTCTAACTGGTAAACCTTTTATGTTTGGTGGATCACTTATGAGACCAGAAGCTACAGGTTATGGGGCAGTTTATTTTACTGAAACAATGTTAGACATGGAAGGTAAAGAGAGTCTAGAAGGAAAAATTTGTACAATCAGTGGGGCTGGAAATGTAGCACTTCATGCAATTGAAAAGCTTCAACAGATTGGAGCGATTCCAGTTACATGTACAGACTCAAAAGGGACGATTTACGACCCTAGAGGTGTCGACTTATGTCTTCTAAAAGAGTTGAAATTAGAAAAAAGAGCCTCTTTAGAGGAATATGTTGTAGCGCATCCAGAGGCTAAATATATACCAGTTTCTGAGTACCCAAAAGGTGGACATGCTGTTTGGGATATACCATGTTATGCAGCATTTCCTTGCGCAACACAAAATGAACTGACTGAGATAGATGCTCAGAACCTGATATCAAATGGATGTATTAGTGTAACAGAGGGTGCAAATATGCCATCTACACCGGATGCCATAGATGCTTTTTTGGCTCACAAAATATGCTTTGCACCGGCAAAAGCAGCTAATGCAGGCGGTGTTGCAGTTAGTGAGTTTGAGATGGCTCAAAATGCTTCAATGTCAAAATGGTCTTTTGAAAAAGTTGATAATAAACTAAAAGAGACAATGCAGCAGATATGTAAAAGAGTGGCTCTGACAGCAAAAGATTATGGAGTTGAGGGTAACTACGTTGATGGAGCGAATATTGCAGGATTTAAAAGAGTTGCTGATGCTATGATTGCTGAGGGAATATAATAGAAATTCTTATGAATAGTTATTTAATCCCTCTTGGACTCAGTGTTACGAAAATAGCTATAATTATTGGGCTATTTTTATTGGTATATTTTATTCGTAAAGTTGTTTTTGATTTAATTCAAAATAGTATTTTTAAAATTAAATCACTAAAGAGTTCATCGGAAGATATTTTGAAAAGTATTAGAAAATTATCTGAAATAATGATAATTTTGATTAATGTTGAACTTGCAATTTATGTTTATAATGACTATATACCTATAGAGTCTTTAGGGGTATACTTTAATGTCATGTATGCATTTTTAGTTACATTTATTGTTTATAGAGTTGTAAATACAGTCGCAGATATTAAGCTTAAAAAGATTGCGGCACAACAGAGAAAAATAAAAAATGAAGTAATAAATGTAGGCATTAGAGTTCTAAATGTACTTATTTGGATTATAGGATTTTTAGTTATGCTACGCCTATTTGGCGTAGAGTTAACAGCAGTTATATCTGGACTTGGTATTGGGGGTTTGGCAATAGCACTAGCATCAAAAGACTCTCTTGCAAACTTTTTTGGAACCCTTTCTATTTTGTTTAGTGATGTGTTTTCTCAGGGTGATTGGATTGAGGTTGATGGCAAAGAGGGAACAGTTGTAGAGATTGGTTTGCGTGTTACAAAACTTAGAACTTTTGATAATGCTTTAATAGCTATACCAAACGCGGTAGTAGCAAATAAAGATGTAAAAAATTGGAATAAACGCTCACTAGGAAGACGCATAAAAATGAGTTTAGGAATCAAGTATGACTCCAAACCTCAAAATATTAAAAATGCACTTTCAGATATTTACAATATGTTAGACAAACATCCAGGAATTGCAACGCAAAACACAAAGTTCGACCACAGTTTGAATGAGAGTAAAAAGCCAAGAATAGTTCGTTCTAAAGATGATGAACAAGGCGTTAAGAAAACACTGTTAGTATATCTAGATGAATTTTCTGACTCAAGTATAAATATTCTGGTTTACTCATTTTCAAAGACTGTAATTTGGGCTGAATGGCTAGAAGTAAAACAGGACGTTATGTTTAAAATAATGGAAATTTTTGAGAAAAATTCAATAGAATTTGCTTTTCCATCGATGTCACTTTATCATGAAAGTGGGTTAGATTTATTGGGCAAAAAATAAATCTAACCATATATTCAGATTCTTTTGATAAAATCAACTCTTAAAAAATCAATATAAAGAACTTAAAATTATGCAAAATACAAAAGCCAGAACAAATATTTACGCATTGCTTTCTCGTGTACTGCTTCAAGAACTAGATACTGAAATGCTTAAAACAATTAAAAATGACGAAAATATTTTAGATTTTTTCCCAACATTAAAAGAGTGGAAGCCATTTCAAGAGATACAAGCAAGTAAACTTTTAGAAGAGTATTTAAACCCTGACTTTGTTAATCTCTCTGTTTTACATCTTATTCCTTATGAAACTTTTTACACTAGAGAAGACCAAAAGATTGAAACAGGCGGAGCCAACCCGGTTACAGATATTTACAGCGCTTATGATTTTATGGTTGATTACGAAGTCTCTCGCACTATTTCGGCAGATCATATTGGTGTTGAATTGGAGTTTATGCATCATTTGGTTGAAGCTGAGTTAAAAGCTTTGGAAGAAAATGATAGTGTTGCTGTTCTTGAACTCAAAGAGGTTCAGAGAGAATTTTTAAACAAACACCTTCTTCAGTGGGCACCTTTGTACCTGATAAATATGAAGTTTGAAGCACGAACACCTCTTTATTATGATGCTGCTGAGATGGCTTTAGAATTTTTACTAAGTGATAATGAATATTTATCAAAAGAGTTAAGTTAGAAGATGATACAACTAAGTGCAGGTCTTTGTGTTCGCTCATTATCAAAAGATAGTGAGTGTAATAGATGTGAAACAATATGCCCAACAGGAGCAATAGTTGTAGCTGATAATCCACTGCCAAGTATCAATTTTTCTGCTTGTGTTGCATGTGGCGCATGTGACGCGGTTTGCCCAAATGAAGCACTCTCTTTAGATAATTTTAGTGCAACAGATTTTTTCTTTAAATTTATTGAAGATGATGACAATTTAATATCTTGCAAAAAGAATGTTCCATGTATAGCAGCTCTAAATATTGAAAATATTATCTCAATGGCGGTACTTAAAAAAGAGATAGTTTTTGACATGGGTCACTGCGATGGTTGTGAGATAGCTCATAAATGCAAACCTCAAATAGAAAAAAACCATGAAGAGGCATCTTATATCTTAGAAGCTATGGAGAATCCGGCGTTTATTAGAGTTGAAGATGTTAAGTATGAAAAAGCTGATTCCAAGCAAGGTGAAACAAGCGACAGAAGAGATTTCTTAAAAAATATAAATTTAAAAGCTGTGGCAAAAACAAAACATGCATTTGAAAAAGAGATAAAAAAAGCAACAGATGAATTGGTTGAACATACTCTGCAAAAGAGTGATATAGCCCTTTTAAAACAAAAACGAATACCAGACAGAAGAAAACTGTTTTTTACAGCTATAAAAAGAGTAGAAAAGCCATCCCAGTTTCATATAATTGAAACAGATGAGATTACATTCACATCAATGAAACTGCTTGATAGTGAAAAATGTACTGCATGTCAAATGTGCTACAGAGTCTGTCCAACCGGTGCTTTAACATCTGATGTTAAAAATTCTAAAATAGATTTTGATCCATTTCTTTGTATTAAATGCCATATCTGTCATGATGTATGTGAGCCGGATGCTATAACCCTTTCACCCTCATATAATGTAAAAGAGTTTTTTGAACCTGCTGTGCAAAACCTCATTAAGTTTAATGTAAGAAGATGTAATGAGTGTAATGTTATATTTAGTACAAACACGGCAGATAAGTTATGCTACAGATGTAAAGCGGAAGATGAAGAGGCTCGCGAACTTTGGGGTATAACCGATGATATGTAATATAGGATATTTAAAATGATGAACGATGGTAATGAGATTTCTCATCATACAAAGCTTTACGGTTTTATAGGAGAGTTTGCAGGGCAGAGCAGTGTGTCCGCAAAACTAAACAAAATATTTAAAGCCAAGAGTAAAGATGCGATGATGATTCCTATGAACATCAGAGAAGATGATTTTTATTTTACAGTTTCTAATATGAAAAAGTCACATGTAAATGGTGCTTTTATTTCAACTGAGTATGTCACTAATGTAGTCGAACTTTTGGATGAAAGCTCAGAGATAGTAAAGCACTCCGGCATGTGTGATATATTAATCCGTGATGGTGAAAAACTCATTGGAGATATTTTAAGTATAGAAGCCTTAAGAGAGTTTTTAAAAAAAAGAGGTGCTGAAAAAGTTGCGCTTATTGGAATAAATCACTATGCAAAAGCTTTTGCTTTTAATGCACAAGAGTTTGAAGTTAGTTATTTTAACGATGATTTAGAGTCCTTGATGAGTTTTACAACCGATATGAAAGTGGTTGATGCTGATATCAACCGGATAGCTGATAGGATGGATGTGGACTTTTCAAGTTATGATGCAGTTATTGACTTTTCAGATATCCAAAGTTTTAACATGGTTAATAATCTAAGTGCAACAAATATTGATTTGAAACTAAAAAAGCAGTTTTCAGCCCTTAAAACAAGAGCCCATGAACTAGAAGCTAGCTATATTGGTTTTGATGAGTTGTGTGATGAATTTAGTGAGGCTGTTTTTGAATATTTTAAAGAAAAAAAACATCTTGATTATGATAAATCAGACATGAGATTTTAAAAAAAAGGAAAATAATAATGAATACAAATGATTTTAGTGATTTAAGAGCAGAGTTTGATAAGTTTGTAAAAGAGAGTTGTATAACAGACCCAGCAAAGGGTGGTGAGCCTGAGGACAGAGATTCTGGTGACAAAGTAGATGATGAACCAGTACCTCAGTTTGTTGATGCTCTAACATCTAAGCTTTTATCCCCTGCCGTTAGTGGAGTATATTTATCTAGGCTTGATATAAAAAGAGTTGCTGAGGCTATTGATGAGTCTATACCAATTAAAGAGCGTATTAAAATGGTTAGAGCTCTGTTTAGACACACGACAAAACAGCAGTATCTTAAAGATGCTTTTGCTGAAATTGATAAACATATTAATGGCCGTATTTTAATATATACTGAGCTGAGCGAGGCCTTTCCGGCGTCAAAATCTATATTTGACGAACACACAAATAAAGCTAAAAAAACTATGAGAATGTTCAACCAGATAATAGAAGACTTTGAGGAGATAGAAGCGACGGACGACCCTATGTTTGTTTAAAAATCAAAATAGCGACGCATTTGCTGCGTTGCTTCAGTCGTCAGATACTTAAGTATCCTTCCTTCATCAGCCCTTGCAAATGCATCACTCTTTTAATTTTAAATTTTTGAATACTTAGGCAACTAGACCCTGAATTAAATTCAGGGTGACGTAGGTATCGTGATTGCGAAGATGTGTTGTCATTGCGAAGAGTGTCGTCATTGCGAAGAGTGTCGTCATTCCAAACTTGATTTGGAATCTCATTTATTTTTATAGAGTTCAATTGTCTCTACATGTAGAACTAAAGTTACAGTATATTCTGAAGCTCTAGCCATCCCTGCCAAATAACAGCACTTAAAATACCTGCTACAAAACCGGCGACTATATCATCACCCATAACACCGATACCACCTTTAGCTTCACGGTCTATTCTGCCTATAATAGATGGTTTTACTATATCAAAATATCTGAAAAGCAAAAATGATAGTAGACTCTGTACTAAAAAACCATTTTGTAAATCACTTACTTCGTTTAATCCAATACTGATTGCAGGCGCAACACTTAGTGCAAACCACATCCCAGCTAATTCATCTATTACAATACGTTTATCGTCGTGTATTGCACTTTTAGCTTCGTATTTGTTTATCTCTTTTATTGCGATTATACTGATAAGAACAGTAGCCAGAAACAGAGTTTGTGCACTAAAGTAGATAAGTATAAGCATTCCTATAGGTAATGCCACTAAAGTTCCAACAGTTCCTGGGGCTTTTGGAGCAAGCCCGCTATATCCTAAAGTTATAAAAAACCAATTCATATTTATCCTATGTAAGCGAGGTTGTTTGATAGAGT
The DNA here is from genome assembly GCF_015265455.1 of Candidatus Sulfurimonas baltica. Taxonomy (NCBI): domain Bacteria; kingdom Pseudomonadati; phylum Campylobacterota; class Epsilonproteobacteria; order Campylobacterales; family Sulfurimonadaceae; genus Sulfurimonas; species Candidatus Sulfurimonas baltica. The sequence goes on from NZ_CP054492.1 coordinate 577,153, forward strand.
TTCATCAGCTCTAAATAAAAATCTTTTTCGGTGTGCTCTTCCAAAAGACCAGCAACCGGAAGTAGGGCATAGTATAGTTTCTCTAAGTTTTTAAATCTGTTTGGGAACAATCTTGAGAGGATAAATGCTGAAATCTCTTTTCTAATAAGTATTGTAGGCGGTAAAATACCAAGTTCTAAAAGTTCTAAAATTGAGTCAGCATGATAAGATATCTGATGATGCTGTCCGTGAGGACATGTGTTTTTGCTAACAAGAGTCGTACATTTATCACAATAAACATACTCACTTGCAACTGTGATTTCAATATCAATACCAATAACTTTATCAATTATTGACTTGTTGGAATTACAGTCTGAAAACATACCAAGTCCAGCATGGTTTCTGCCTATTGTAAGTCTATCACAGCCGTAGTTTTTTGCTACAATAGCATCAATTATTATCTCATTATAGCCGGCAAATATATAACTATTTTCTAGAGCAACTATAACAACATGGTTTTTAGTTAAAAAATTATTGATAAAAAACTCTAAAGACTCTTTTCTGATATCATAACTTAAATTTGACTCATTATATGGTTTTAGTAAAAATATAACAAGCAAGTCAGTATTGTCCAATGCTTGTCTAATAAGTCTTTCATGGGCACGGTGAAGAGGATTTGCCGCCATTACAAGGGCTGTTGTATGTTTAGCCTCTATCTGCTTTTTAGCTTTTTCAATAATTTGTTTGTTTTTGTTCCTTGATTTGTTAGCTAGTTGATACTCACCGCTTACTGCCAAAGAGCCTAGTCTTTTTATTGTAGCCATTACTCCGGGATGTTTAATGTCATCAGTTCCATATATATGTTTTATTCTATCACTTGGATCAACATAAAACACTTCATCAACTATCAAAGTAGCAAAAAGTTTGTCATCAAAAAGAATGTCTATCTCTTCACCTGCATGTAGTGATTTTAAGACCTCTTCATTTATTTTTCCAGAAGGGGCAAGTATAAAAGGAAAAGGAAAGGACTTTCCATCTATAAGACACGTTCTTAGAACTTCTTTGCACTCAGAAGCGTTCATTAAAGATGTAGCTGGAGAGAGTAGCCCATCTTTTAAAAGTTCTAGCGCGGAGGCTGCTTCACTATCTATTAGAAGAGTTTTATTTTTTCTTAATGATGTCATATTTTTTTCTTTTTTCCCATAAACTTTTACGACTTATACCTAGTTTTTTTGACAATTCAGTATCTGGAAATTTATGCTGATTGTTTAAAACAATAAACTTAACATACTCTTCAATAGGCAGTATTTCACCTTGATCGAAAATATTGTTTTCACTCTTTATCTCTAGAACTTTTAAATCTTCATCCTCTATTTTGTCTGTGGAGGATATTATTATCTTTTTACCTTCAATAAGTTTGTAAAAAGCTTTTCTATCACTCTTCTTTATAGCTTGAAAATCTATTACGTATGTTAAGGTATTCTCTGTAATTGATTCAATTTCATCCATGGCTTTTGGATCAGTTAGAGTTATAAAGTGCATTGGTAGACTTTTATATTTTGAATACTTAAATGCAAAAGAGTCTGCAATTTTTTGGTAGGATGAAGATACGAAAAGAGGAAGCTCTAGGTTGTCAAATTTATACTCTTCATTTAATGTCAAGAAAGAGTGAGTTAAATACTTTTCATATGACTTATTTTCTTTTTTTAACTTTTCATAGTCTTGATAGTGATTTATCTTTCTAATTAACTCTTCAATCATAAATGGTTTTAAAATATAATCTTTTGCTCCAGCTGACAGGGGTTTAGAAACCGTGTCGTTGCTGATATAGGAAACCATTAAAATAATAATGGAGTTCTTAAATGTTTCAATAACTGGGTTGAAGTCTTGACCATTGATGTTTGTAGAGAGTAAAACAACATCATAGTTATTACTTTTAATTGCATCTCTTGTTGATGTGCACATTTCACACACATGCCCAAGCTCACTTAATTTTGTTGCGATACTTTGTGCTAAATAAACTTCGTTCTCTATTATTAGTATTTTCATTCTTTAAATTTTTGTCCAATCAAAATATTTTAAATTTGCATTTGCTATAGCTCCAACACCTTCGCCTCTGCCTATAAAGCCAAGCTTTTCAGTTGTTGTCGCCTTTATATTTACTCTACTTGGTTCTATATTCAATATAGAGCTAAGTATTTTTCTCATAGCCAGTTTGTAATTGCCAATCTTAGGTTTTTCAGCAGCTATTGTTAAATCTACGTTTACAATAACAAAACCAAAATTATATATCTTAGCAACAACTCTTTTTAATAACTCTTTAGAATCAATACCTTTATACATCTCATCGCTGTCTGGAAACATCATACCAATATCTCCCATCCCAGCGGCGCCCAAGAGAGCATCTATAAGCGCATGAATTGCCACATCTCCATCACTATGAGCTTTGAACCCATACTCGGAGTCTATCTTTACGCCGCCTAGATACATGTTCCCTTTATTGTCGAAAGCATGAACATCAAAGCCAGTCCCACTTAGAGTGTCCTCTGATGGCGCTGCAAGACAACTTAGCTCTTTTAGGTCTTGAAGATGAGTTAGCTTATGGGCATTAACATCACCGAGGATAAACTCTCTAGAGCCGCCATTCGCAACTATAGCGCTACTCTCATCTGTAAACTCCTGTGGCTGTTTAAGTGCATTTTTAAGAGCTGAAGTAAGTGAAAGCTGCGGAGTCTGTACTCTTTTAACTTTATCTCTGTCTATAGTTTTATCTTCATAAACTATAGTGTCATTAACTGGAAGATAAGGGACTATGCAGTCACTATCGCCAATGTGAGATATAATTTGTTCCAAAAACTCTTTACTGATGCATGACCTTGCTATATCGCTGACAAGAACATATTCTGTTGTAACTTCGCAAAGAGAATTTTGTAGAGACTCTCCTCTGGTTGATCCACCCTCTACAAATGTAAAGTCTGAGTAGTTCTTCATAAACTCAATATCTTCTTTTGAAGAAGTTATGATTATTTTGTCAAACTGTTTAGTATCTTCACACTTATCAGCTACAAATTGCCACAAAGGTTTATGGTCAACTCTAAGCCATTGCTTTTTAACATCAAGTTCAAAGCGTGTAGAACTACCAGCTGCAAGTAATATAAGCGTTAAGTTGGGCAATAAAACTCCTATATTTTAAAAGTGTTACGAAATTATACATGTAAATAGCTTTTTTAATCTTAAATTAGTTTTTCAATATTCAATTATTATATAAAATATAAAAGCAAATAATCAACTTAATATTATATTAACTTTATTTGATTATATTACGCTACTTAAACATATATATTATAACAATTTTAGGAGATGACATGAGAGCTTCATGGGTAAATAAGCGAGAAAATGATTCCGTAAGGACTCAGATGTATTATGCAAAAAAAGGCATAATAACTGAGGAGATGGAATACGTTGCAAAAATAGAAGATTTAGCTCCTGAATTGGTTCGTAGCGAAATTGCAAGAGGAAGATTGATAATCCCGGCAAACATTAATCATACAACGCTAGAGCCTATGGCGATAGGTATAGCTGCAAAATGTAAAATAAATGCAAATATTGGCTCATCTGCAATAGCATCTGATGTTCAAGGTGAAGTAGAAAAAATGCAAGTTTCTCAACATTATAAAGCAGACACAGCAATGGATCTTTCAACTGGCGGTGATTTGGATGAAATCCGTAAAGCTGTAATAAATGCATCAAAAATACCTATTGGAACAGTGCCAATTTACCAAATACTTCATGATGTAGGCAATAAAATAGAGGATTTAAGTATAGAGGTTATGCTTGAAGTTTTAGAGCGCCAAGCAAAGCAAGGGGTAAGCTATTTTACTATTCACGCAGGCTTCTTGTTGGAAACTATGCCAAAAATAGCAAAAAGAAAAATGGGAATTGTAAGTCGCGGCGGATCTTTAATGGCTGCTTGGATGATGCACTATCATAGAGAAAATCCATTTTATACAGCTTATGATGAAATTTTAGATATTTGTGCAAAGTATGATGTTGCACTAAGTCTTGGTGATTCACTACGTCCTGGTTGTTTAGCAGATGCTTCTGATGATGCACAGCTAGGTGAGCTTAAAGTGTTGGGTGAGCTCACACTTCGAGCTTGGGAAAAAAATGTCCAAGTTATGATTGAAGGGCCAGGGCATGTACCTCTCAATCAAATAGAGCGTAATATGAAACTCCAACGTGAACTTTGTCATGAGGCACCTTTTTATATCCTCGGACCATTAGTAACAGATATCGCTGCTGGATATGACCATATCTCATCAGCTATTGGTGCAGCGGTTGGAGGATGGCATGGCGCTAGTATGTTATGTTATGTGACACCAAAAGAGCACTTGGGCCTTCCAAATGCCAATGATGTGCGTGAAGGGATAATCGCCTATAAAATTGCTGCTCATGCTGCAGATATTGCTCGCGGGCGCAAAGGTGCGAGAGATATTGATGATGCAATGAGTGATGCTAGATATAATTTCAACTGGGAAAAACAGTTTGAACTTGCACTTGATGGTGAGAGAGCTAGAGAGTACCATGATGAAACTCTTCCTCAGGATGTTTTTAAAGAGGCAGAGTTTTGTTCAATGTGTGGACCTAAATTTTGTTCTTATAAAATAACTCAAAGTATTATGGATAATCCTGAAGCAATTGAGAAGATTGCACAGGAAGTAAAAGAGAGAGATGCTAAAGAGGCTTTAGAAGCGCAAACAGCTTAAAAAAATTAATTAATTTAAATGGGACTATTTTTGTCTTATTTAGATGTGCTATAGTTCTAAAATTATGAAATAAATTAAAGGAAAAAATATAATGACTAGTGAAATTGTGAATTCAGCACTATCAAAAGTTTTGTATCCAGGGTTTACCAAGGATATTGTAACTTTTGGTTTTGTTAATAGTATTGAGATAAACGGAAATGACGTAAGTTTTACAGTAGATATAACATCAAGCGCTCCAGAAGTTGCAAACCAGATAAAAGACGATGCAACAGAGGAGCTTAAAGCAGTAGGTGCAGGAAATATTACTATAAATATTAAATCTCCAAAAATGCCTGAAGCGCCAAAGCCAAAAAGTAAAAATTTAGCTCCACATATTAAAAACTTCTTAATGGTTAGTTCTGGAAAGGGCGGCGTTGGAAAATCTACTACATCTGTAAATATTGCTATTGCTCTTGCAGCACAAGGTAAAAAAGTGGGTATCTTAGATGCTGATATATACGGGCCAAATATTCCTCGTATGTTAGGGGTTTCAAATATTAAACCAGAAGTTACAGGAAACAAAGTTCTTCCTATTAAGGCCTACGGGATTGAGATGATGTCTATGGGATCACTTATGGAAGATGGCCAGTCATTAATGTGGCGTGGTGCTATGATTATGAAAGCAATAGAGCAATTCTTAAGAGATATTCTTTGGAGTGAGCTTGATGTGCTAGTTATTGATATGCCTCCTGGAACTGGTGATGCACAACTTACTTTAGCTCAAAGTGTGCCAGTAACAGCCGGTCTTACCGTAACAACGCCTCAGTCTGTTTCTCTTGATGACTCTCGTCGTTCATTAGACATGTTTAGAAAATTAAATATCCCTATAGCAGGAATTATTGAAAATATGAGTGGCTTTATAGCTCCAGATACTGGTGTTGAGTATGATATCTTTGGCAAAGGAACTTCTGGGCCAATGGCTGAAGAGTTTAATACTAAGATTATTGCAGAGATTCCAATTGAGCCTAGTATTAGAACTGGTGGAGATGAAGGTAAACCAATTACTTTTGTCAATCCAACTTCAGAGAGTGCAAAACGTTATATGGCTGCCGCTGAGTCTATTTGGGCTACTATTGAAGCTGTTAATGCAAATGGTGGTGCTAGCAACGAGAGCGTTCAGCCGACTACACCTCCTGGTGTATCTGCTTGTAGTATGTAAAAAATAAATAAGCACAGAGACTAAAGGAAGTGAATAAGTTCACTTCCTTTTTTAACGTTCGTCTTGTTCTACCCTTGACTTAATTTTAATAAAACTTCTCGTCATTCTCATTCATCTCATTCATTTCATCTTGGTATTCAACTATTTTGTTTCGGCCTGTATTTTTTGCTTTATATAAAGCTATATCAGCAAACTTAATACATTTCCATATAGTGTCACCGTCAGTAGGCAGCTTAGCAATACCAATACTTATAGTTTTCTTTAGCTTTTCGTTATTTACGTCAAATGATAGGGCAGAAAAATTTGAGTGTATTTTCTCAGCAACAGCCAATGTGCCTTCCGCAGTGGAATTTTGAAGCATTACCACAAACTCTTCACCACCATAACGTATAGCTAAATCTGCCTCGCGAATAGACTCTTTTAATACTTTTGAAAGAGCGACAATTACCATATCTCCTACATCGTGTCCATACTCATCATTAACCATTTTGAAGAAGTCAATATCAATCATCATAACACTGTATGTATGTTGGTTTCTTTCAGCCTGACTCATAAGCTTATCTATAAACTCTTCTAAAAATCTTCTGTTATATAGTCCAGTCATTCCATCACGAAGAGATGTGTCTCTTAGTTTTTCCATTAAGATTTGACTCTCTATAACAGGCTTAGCAGCTTCAAGATAGTGTTTAATACTTGATACGTGAGTTTTCATCTTTTCTACTTCATCTATATTGTCTGATGTCATTGAAACTACAAGTGAGATATCATGGTTAATAGTAAAAGGTATACAAACATAGTGAATATTGCTATTTACACATGCCTGACAAAGGTTTGGAAACTCTGTAGATATTGTTACACTATTTGTTCTGAATGCTCTACATACTGATGAGTCATTATTTTTTCTGTTAAAGCAAATGCTCTCATCACCCTCTGTTGTAAATACTAAACATCTCTCTGATGTTACATTATTTATTTCGAAAAATGCAAAATGCCCTACATGATATTTTAGTTTTATAATATCAACAAGCCTTGTATATACATCTTCTTTTGATGCATCAAGCTCAATAGTCTTTTTAAATTTATAAATATCTGATAGCTCGTTTATGATAGTCTTAGCTTCATGAAGTGGATCACCGCTTGATATGCTGCCGCTTGAAACACTCCCTTGAGGTATAAAGGTTGCAAGGTTGTATTTAATATTTCCAAAAGTTTCTTGCATCTTACCAAAGAGTGAATTCATCCTATCTACAATATTTTTTGCATCACCACCTATGCTCGTGGTAAAATTATGTGTAAAATCTCCGCTGTATGCTTTTTTAATTCCTGCTTGGAGATTTGTAAAAAGTTTTGTATAAGGTGTTACATAGTGTCTAATTAAAAATAGTGCTATTGTTAAAAATATCAAATTAATTGCAAATATTTTTAACATAGTTAGAAGACCGCTTGTTCTTAAATCACTAACATCGAACTCCATACTAATTGCACCAAGGGTGTCGCCAAACTTAACTTCATGACAGTTAAGACAGTTGTCCTGAACACCAGTGCTAGTTGCATTATAAGGGATAGTTACTCTTAGAGTAATCTGATCGGTATGTTCTATGATTTTTCGTACCATTTTACCGGTTCTTAAAACTTCTTTATCTATATCATCTCTAATAGTTTCATTGACAAATCCACTGCCATACTGCTTCTTTACATTCTCGCTTCTAAGTAGCCATAATGATTTGATCTTATCATTATTTGATATTTGGTCTAAGAAATACTGTCTTTGAGGCATTATCCCATTTACCATGTGAGCCGTAAGCCCATCTCTAACAATATTTGCAGTCAAGTTCGACTTCTCAATTGCACCCTTAAGGCTATAGCTTCTAAAGTTTAGTGCTACATTGATAATTGTCGCTGTCATTAGAGCAAGTAGCATAAGAGCTACTATTATAAGAAGTTTAGTCTTTGCGGTCATATAAATCACTTTTAGTAGAGTTTATTTTTTATATACTACCTAAGTGTATATAAATTTAATATGAAATTTTAATTATTTATTCAACTGTAACACTTTTTGCTAAATTTCTTGGCATATCAACATCATTTCCAAGTCGTATAGATATCTCAAGTGAGAGAAGTTGTACAACTATCATCATCTCAAAAAACTCCAACATATAGTCTTTACATGTAGAGATTTTAATGAAATCATCAGCTTTATCAAACTCTTTCGAGCTTATAGCACAAATAGTAGAGTCTCTTGCACTAAGCTCCTCTACGTTACTTTTAGATTTTTCATAGTGAAGATGCTCTGGAAGCAGGGCAATTGTAAATAGTTCTGGATCTGCTAGTGCTATTGGACCATGTTTCATCTCTCCAGAAGGATAACCCTCTGCGTGAAGATATGAAATCTCTTTAAGTTTGAGCGCACCCTCAAGGGCAAGAGGAAAAAATACGTCTCTGCCAATAAAGAAAAAGCCATGACCATGAAGATATCTTTTAGATAATCTTTTTATTCGCTCATGCATATCATCTGTAACTTTAAGATGTGAAGGGACCTCTCTTAAAAGTTTTATCTGCCTTGATATCTCTTGTGTACTAAGAGAGTTTTTTAATTTTGCTATGTGCAGAGTTAACATCCAAAAGACAGTTACCTGAGTGGCAAAAGCTTTTGTAGAGGCAACACCTTTTTCTATTCCTGCTCTTGTTAATATAGTTGCATCTGCCAGCCTTACCATTGATGAGTTGTCAACATTGCAGATAACTAAAGTTTTTAGACCAGCTTTTTTTGCCATTTTAAGAGTCTCTAAAGTGTCAGCTGTCTCTCCACTTTGAGAAATTACAACAAAGAGAGTATCTTTAGTCATTATTGGCTCTCTATATCTAAACTCGCTCGCTATCTCTAGTGAAGTTTTTATTTTTGCATAACGTTCAAAAAGGTACGATGCAGTCATTGCGGCATGGTATGAAGTTCCGCATGCACAAAGTTTTATCTCATTTATACCGTCAAAAAGGTTTTTATCAATCTCATCAAATATAACCTCCTCATCGCTTAACCTTCCCATTAATGTGTCTGAAACTACACTTGTTTGTTCGTAAATCTCTTTTTCCATAAAAAATCGAAAACCATCTTTTTGAGCTGATAATTTATTTTGTGAAAGTATAGAAAATATTGGTTCTCTCTTTGCTCCGTCTTTGTCAAAAATAGCAATCTCATCACATGATACATACCCGTAATCACCATCTTCAAAGTAGTTTACCTCTGTACAGTGACCAATAAGAGGGGTGTCAGAAGAGGCGAAATATTTTTCATTCTCACTATTTTTTCCAACCAGCATAGGTGAGCCATGTTTTGCATAAAATATTGTATTTGGCTCAGATTTTGTCACAAGTAAAATAGCGTAAGCACCACTTAACTCGTTTATAGTTTTGGAAAAAGCTTCAAAAGCACTCTTTGATGATTTTAGATTTTTTTCAAATTGATGAACTATCACTTCTGTATCTGTTTGGCTTAAAAACTTTACACCACTGCTTATAAGCTCTTTTTTTAGCTCAGCATAGTTCTCTATGATTCCATTGTGGACTACATAAGAGCTATCCCCAAGGTGTGGATGCGCATTTATCTCTGTTGGTTTTCCGTGAGTTGCCCATCTAGTATGGCCAATTCCCGCGGCAAGACCTTTTGTAGAGTAATTTTTAGTTTTTTCTTCCAGGTTTACTAGTTTTCCAACAGCTTTAAAGTTGGAAAAGTTTCCGTTTTCAAGAACTGCTATTCCAGCTGAATCATAACCGCGATACTCCAGCTCTTTAAGACCATCTAGTAAAATTTCTTTTGTGTTCTTTTCCCCTAAGTATCCTACGATTCCACACATTTAATTGCCTTTTGTTAATAATTGATAAATTTTTTCGACATTATTGCATATTTCGTTTTGTTTTTCCATTAAGAAGCTATCTCTAACCCTGTGCTTAGTGCTGTGAATTTTTGCTGTTACAATATTTATATGCAGCTGTTCAAAGCAGTTCATTATATATGCTAACAGCCCTCTTTGGTTTTGTGTGTTTACAGCGAGTTCTGCATGTGTGAGTGAGTGCTCACAATCGATATTAATCTCATCTTTAGATATATTTACATTTTTCAACTCTACATGTAGATTCATATCAAAAGCATTTTTAACAATCTCTTCTAGTTCAATCGCTTCATTTCCGCTAACGTTATGGATAAACTCTATTTTGAAATATTTAACTCCGTCAAAGAGTGTGAAAATCTCCATAGAGGCAACGTCAAGATGGCTTAAAGTTGCTAAGAGGTAACCAATGTTAAGCGGTATTTTTCTATATATCTCTATGCTTAGGGATGTATTTGTATGTATTGAGTAGGCATATTCTTTGGTATTGTTTGCTTTTATGGCAATTTTAATTATGTCCAGTGGAGTGTGTTTAAAAAAGAAAAGATTAGATTCAACACGAAGCAGCTTATTTTGCAGAGGCTTTGGCAACTCTAAAAACTCTTGAACTTTTTGGACACGTTTTTCTATATTCATTCTTTTAGTTGCATCTGTTATTCTGCCGACATTTTGCGCTACTTCTAGGGCACTATTGTATAAATCACGAAGAAGTTTTGAGCTGAAGTTGTTGTAAACATCTACACCTACTCCGTTAATATCCGCATATGTTAATACATAGAGAAGTTTTAAATTTTTAACATCCTGAATATTTGACATAAATTTATATAGAACTTTTTCATTGTGAATATTTTGTTTAAAAGCAACACTGCTCATGGTTACATGTTGCTTCACCAATGTTATTGCTCTCTCAATAAGTTCATCTTTTATTTTTACTTTTTTCATAAAAGGGACTATAAGTTTTGCTCCAACTTCACTATGGTCTTGTTTTCTTCCTTTTCCTGTATCGTGAAAAAGGGTTACTATTTTCACAAGCAGTTTTTCGTCATCGCTAAGCTCATCATATAGACTCTGAATAAAAGGCTCTCTAATGCTTTCTAATGCCTGAACACATTTAAGGGAATGTATGTCTACTGGATACTGATGGTATCCGTCAAACTGCGGCAAGTGAAGAACTTTTTTAAAGTTTAAAAATAGGTGGTGAAGTATTCCCGCATCATAAAACAATTTTAAAAAACAGTACATGTGCTGTTTTTTAAAAAGTTCTTTTAATAGTGAATAGGTCTTTGAATTCAGCGGATGAGATATTTTTGTATAAGTGAGTTGGTTTAAAAATCCGGCATCAAAGTGGTAGAACTTATCCGGAAGTGATACTAAAATTTCCAAAAGAGAGTTGATAGGTTGTATTTTTAAGTGATATGAAGCATAGATTCTGTCGTCAAGTGCGTATATACCCATGCTAATGCGGTTTTTTCTAAATTTTGCCACTAATGAGATGTCGGTGATAAAAACACGAACCATTTTTTTAACAAAGATTTGAGTAAAGTTACTGATTCTCCATTGCGCCTCAAGAACTTTTGTTGCCATTTTCTGCTGGTTGTTAAATCCAAGCATACGACTCACTTGAGGAATGTGTTCCAACAAAAGCCTGTCCTCCTGTTTTTTGGCAATAAGATGCAGGGCACTCCTTACTCTAAAAAGTAGCTCCAGTGCAATTCTGTAATCTCTGTACTCATCTTCGGAATAGACAACTCCGGTTAAATCTTTTAAGCTTGTTACCCCATATATAGTCTGCGCAACCCAAAAAATAAGGTTTGCGTCGCGGAGTCCGCCTACACTCTCTTTTATGTTCGGCTGCATAGAGTTTGGATATTTTTTGCGTCTTATTTGCGCCTCTTCAATCTTTGCCAGTATAAAACCTTTTTGGTTATGAAGCCTGATTCTGTTAAGTTCTTTTGTCGTTGCATGCCAGGCAAAGTTTGAACCTGTTACAAATCTGGCTTCCATAAGCGAGGTTCTGATTGTAACATCTTCATTGCTGGCTCTAAAGAGATCGCCGATTTCGTGAACTCTATGCCCTAGTTTTAGTCCCGAATCGAGCGCTAGATAAAAAAGTTTTTCTATAATGAGTTCGCTGTTAAATCCATCAACTTTCTCATAAACGATAAGCAAATCAATATCGCTATGGACGCATAACTGCTCTCTTCCGTAGCTTCCCAGGGCAACGATGGCTATAGGGATTGAGCTTCGCATAGGTATATAGTTTCCAAATACCCTTCTTAAAACTGTTTTATACATTAAAGAGAGAATAGAATCCAGTTTTTTTGAATGGCGAACTAAAAAATCTTTCCCTTGACTCTTTTCAAATAGCCCACTCAAAGATGTTTTATATTCATTTATGTAGGATTTAAAAAGTTTTGAAAGCTCAAAATCACTGCCGTTTTTTTCTATAATATCTTCAATCTGTAGCACTATGTCCAAATGTGGTATCCTAATTTTTTTACTATTATAATCAAATTCAATTAATTTGATATAATCTCTGCGATTAAATATTAGACAAAATTAAGGAACACTATTATGAGTATAACAAAAAGAGTAACTTTTATTGCAAAAGAGGGGAGTGAAGCTAAAATGAAAGAGCTTTTAACAGCTATGGTAGCACCATCGAAGGTAGAGGATGGATGTATCTTTTATGACATTTTTGTATATGAAAATAACCCAAGAAAATTTATGGCTGTAGAGAGCTGGAGAGATGAAAAAGCTCTGGACGGACATAAAGCAACAGAACATTATGCTGTTTACAAAAGCAGTTATGAGCCATATTGTGAAAAAAAATACAGTGACGAATTAGAAATTTTAGGCTAATAATTTGAGCTACTTAATGGCCATAGATGCCGGGACCGGAAGCATAAGGGCGGTAATATTTGATACCAAAGGGAACCAGATAAGTTCCGCTCAAAAAGAGTGGAGCCATTTAGAAGAACCAAATGTGCCAAACAGTATGAGTTTTGATTTTGATAAAAACTGGCTCCTTACATGTAGCTGCATAAAAGAGTCGCTAGCCGGTGCAAATTTAAACGGCGATGATATTCTGGCTCTTAGTGCAACGAGCATGCGTGAGGGGATTGTCCTTTATGATAAAGAGGGCAGAGAGTTGTGGGCTGTCGCAAATGTTGACGCAAGGGCTGACAAAGAGGTTCGGTATCTAAAAGAGAATTTCGCAGGAATTGAAGAGGAGTTTTACCAAAAGTCGGGACAAACCTTTGCTTTGGGTGCGCTTCCACGAATTATGTGGCTTAAGAACAATCGACCTGAAGTTTACGAAAAAGTTGCAAATATCTCAATGATTGGTGATTGGATTTTGGCTCGTTTAAGCGGAGTGATTGCGACTGATCCAAGTAACGGCGGAACTACAGGGATATTCTCTTTAAAAAATCGAGACTGGGTACCTGAGATGGCTAAAATGGTTGGAATTAAAGATGATATATTTCCTAAAACTTTGGAAGTCGGAACTCTTATGGGAAGTGTTACAAAAGAGGCTTCACATGTAACAGGATTATCAACCGACACAAAAGTAGTTATGGGTGGTGGCGATGTACAGCTTGGCTCTGCCGGATTAGGTGTTGTCGAACTTTGGCAGGTGGCAATTTTAGGCGGTTCGTTCTGGCAGCAGGTTGTAAATATAAAGAGTGATACTAAAGTACCCGATGATATGAGCATAAGAGTAAATCCACATGTTATCCCTAACCAGTCCCAAGCCGAAGGGATTACATTTTTCAGCGGTTTGGTAATGAGATGGTTTAGAGATGCTTTTTGTGATATGGAAAAACTTGAGGCGAAAGAGCAAGGTTTGGATGTATACACTATTTTAGAGCAAAAGGCCAAAGATGTTCCAGTAGGCTCGTACGGAATTTTACCTATTTTCTCAGATAGTATGAAGTATGGGAAGTGGTATCACGCAGCTCCTAGTTTTTTAAACCTTACTCTTGACCCTGAAGTTTGCAACCGCGCATCAATGTTCAGAAGTTTGCAAGAAAACGCTGCTATAGTCTCAAGCATAAATCTTGACAAGATTAGAGAGTTTACAAACATAACAATCGACGAAATAGTTTTTGCCGGCGGTGCAAGCAAAGGGGAACTCTGGTCTCAAATAGTTGCAGATGTAACTGGATGCAGAGTTAAGATTCCACGTGTCACAGAAGCAACAGCTTTAGGTGCAGCGATGGCTGCGGGAGTCGGTGCAGGAGTATATGAAAGTATAGCCAGTGCGGCAAAAAAATTGGTTGTGTGGGACAAAGTTTACGAGCCGAATATGGCAAATAAAAAAGTGTATGATGATATAAAATTTAAATGGCAAACTGCATATGAAGCACAATTAAAGTTGGTTGATGATAATATCACGTCTTCAATGTGGAGAGCACCTGGTTTGTAGCCAAAATTAAAAGGTGTTTTCTGAACTAGTCTATCTGGATATTCAGATGGACTGATAATAATTCAAGGAATAAAATGTATTTATTTACAAGTGAAGTAGTTAGCCCTGGGCATCCGGATAAAGTAGCAGATATAATTGCAGATAGTATAGTTGATAAGCTAATTATTGGTGATCCAAAGTCAAGAGTAGCATCGGAAGTATTTGTTGCAGGTAAGCATGTAATTATCGGTGGTGAAGTTACATCAAAGACTAAAGTTTCTATTGAGGATTATAAAAAAATCGCAATAGATGCTCTTATAAAAATTGGTTATGACGGAAATAAAAACTTTACTCATAAAGAGTGTCTGTATCCTGAAGATGTAGATGTGCAGGTGCTTTTAAATCGTCAAAGCCCGGATATCAATCAAGGTGTAGACCAAGAAGATGGCGAGACTGGTGCCGGCGATCAGGGTATTATGTTTGGTTACGCCGATATTGAGACAAATAACTTTATGCCAAGTGCGATTACTTACGCAAGAATGCTGATGGAAAAAGTTTATCACTACGCTTTAGCTCATCCACACAAACTAGGCGTTGATATTAAAACTCAGGTGACGATGGATTACGGGATAAAAGCAAACTTTGAAGAGTGTGAACCAAAAAAGATTCATACAATCGTAGTTTCAGCTCCATGTGTCTCTACTATGAATATTGAGACTGTACGTGAGCTTATCTTAGACCTAATTATTGACACTGGCTTGCCTAAAAATCTTTTTAATCCTCATGATTGTATTATTCACATCAACCCAACAGGAAAGTATGTTTCTCACTCTCCGCTTCACGATAGCGGTTTAACTGGTAGAAAGCTGATAGTTGATAGTTTTGGCGGATATGCACCAATCGGCGGAGGGGCACAAAGCTCAAAAGATTACACAAAGGTTGACAGAAGCGGACTTTATGCAGGGCGTTATATCGCTAAACATATTGTTGCAGCGGGTTTAGCTAAAAAAGCTATAGTGCAGTTATCTTATGCGATTGGTGTTGCAAAACCGACTTCTGTTGCAGTCGATACATGTGGAACGGTTATAGACGGACTTGACGATGATAAATTATCTGCTTTTGTTCAGGACAACTTCTCTTTGACTCCAAATTGGATTACAAAGAAGTTTGCTCTTGACAAGCCAAGCGAAGAGACTTTTCTTTATGCAGATGTTGCAGCTCGCGGACAAGTTGGTCAAAGTGATTACCCATGGGAAAAACTTGACGAACTTGAAAAATTCGAGGCTCTAAAATAAATTAAACATAGCTCAAGGTGTCAATTTTGCAGTACACAGTATTTTTGGATATTATTGGCACAATAGCTTTTGCTCTCTCTGGTTATATATTAGCAGCAAAAGCGAAGTATGACATTTTAGGGATTCTAGTAATTGCATTTATCACCGCTTTTGGCGGTGGAGTTGTTAGAGATTTGCTAGTTGACAGAATGCCATATATATTTCACAAGACATATCCGATTACGATTGTAGTTATTACGATTATTGCTGCATATATATTTAAACTGCATAAAAACACTACGCTGACACACAATTTTGTTTTTATAATTAGTGACAGCATAGGACTTAGTATATTTGCTTTTACCGGTGCCATAGTTGCTTTGGAGTCTGGTTTTAATTTAGCAGGTATAATGTTTTTGTCTTTTTTAACTGCTGTCGGCGGCGGTATTATCAGAGACATGATTATGAACAAGGTCCCTTTTGTTTTAAAAAACGATTTTTATGGAACAGTCGCTTTTATCTTGGGTTTTTTAGTCTGGTTACTCTCAACCTTAAACCTGCTAAATTCACTCTCTACGATAATACTTTTGATTTTTGGAGTCATTATGAGATTGATGGCAATAAAATTTAAGTGGAAACTCCCTAAACTAATATGAAAAAAGGCAATAAATTGAATATTAAAGAAAAAGTTTTAGCAAGAAAGCGAATAGATTTTGATGAAGCTTTAGCGCTTTATGAGATGGATCTTTTTGAAATCGGTGAACTCGCAGATAAAATTAGACAAGAGAAACACGGTAAAAAGACATACTTTAATATAAACCGCCATATAAACCCTACAAATGTATGTGCCGATGTTTGCAAGTTTTGCGCTTACAGTGCGACAAGAAAAAATCCAAATCAGTACACTATGAGTCATGATGAGATAATGGATGTTGTTAAAGATATTGACTCACGCGGCGCCAAAGAGGTTCATATAGTCTCAGCCCACAACCCCAACACAGGTTTAGATTGGTACTTGGAAATTTTTAAAAAGATTAAAACCGCTTATCCGCATCTACATGTAAAGGCATTGACTGCTGCTGAGGTTGATTTTTTATCCCGTGAGTATGGTAAAAGTTATGATGAGATTATAGACCTTATGGTTGAGAATGGTGTGGACTCTATGCCAGGAGGCGGTGCTGAGATTTTTGATGAGAAGGTTCGTGAGTATATCTGTAAAGGTAAGGTTACTTCGCAGCAGTGGCTGGACATACATGAAAAGTGGCATGGACGTGGTAAAAAGAGTAATGTTACTATGCTTTTTGGACATGTAGAGAGCAGAGCAAATCGCATAGACCATATGATGAGAATACGAGAGCTTCAGGATAAGACAGGCGGTTTTAACTGCTTTATTCCACTTGTGTATCAGACTGAAAACAACTACTTAAAAGTTGATAAATTTATAACAGCAAATGAAATTTTAAAGACCATGGCTATTAGCCGTATAGTTTTGGATAATGTACCACATCTTAAAGCATACTGGGTTACATCAACTGTAAATTTAGCCTTGGTTGCCCAAGAGTTCGGAGCAAATGATCTCGACGGTACAATAGAAAAAGAGTCTATAAACTCCGCTGCCGGAGCTGCAAGTGCAAATGGCGTTAAGCTTGAGGATTTTACCGCACTTATTAAAAACAGCGGTTTTATACCAGTTGAGAGAGACAGCGTTTACAATGAAATAAAAGCTTGGTAGCGGTAGATTATGGATATATCGGTTGTAATTCCAACTTATAACCGATATGAAGTTCTTCAAAGGGCTTTAGCTTCCGTTTACTCCCAAACTCATAAGCCAAAAGAGGTCATTGTTATAGATGATGGCTCTAATGATGAAACCTCACAAATCAAAAAATTGTTTCCACAAGTCAAATATATTTACCAAAAAAACACAGGTGTTTCAAGTGCAAGAAATTTGGGGATAAAAAACTCTACATGTAACTGGATTACATTTTTAGATTCCGACGATGAGTGGCATAAAGATAAATTAGCTCTACATGTGGAGTTCCATAAAAATAATAGAGATATTTTAATGAGTTACACGGACGAGAAGTGGATTAGAGACGGAATTGAAGTAAAAATACCTAAAAAGTTTCATAAGTTTGGCGGAGATATATTTGAAAAGTGTTTGTCTCACTGCATAATAGCCCCATCAGCTGCCATGATGCATATTGACTTGATAAACAGAGTTGGACTATTTGATGAGAGTTTAGAGGTTTGTGAAGATTATGAGATGTGGCTTAGAGTTACATGTAGAGATAAAGTTGGCTTGATAGATGAAAAACTCATTACCAAATATGGCAGAAGCGATGACCAGCTAAGTGTGAAGTTTTGGGGAATGGACAGATTTAGGGTGCAAGCTCTGGAGAAACTTTTGAGCTTGGAGTTACATTTAGAGCAAAAAAACCTGCTAAGAGAAACTTTAGTAAAAAAATATAGCGTACTCCTAAAAGGGGCTATAAAATATGATAAAATGTTGGACATTGAAGAGTATAAAATTAAAATAGAGAGATACAGATTTGAATAAATTAACGCAAGAGACAAAATTAACACTAGTTTATATACTAGTAGCATTCGCTTTTTCAGTAGCAATGCGGATGATTTGGATGTATCAGTTTAACGGTTATGAGCCTTTTATGTTTAATGGGCAGTTTATGATAAACACAAATGATGGCTATTTTTATGCAGAGGGTGCGAGAGATATCCTCAGCGGAATAACTCAGGACAACGACCTCTCTCCTGTTGCTTCTGCCGGCTCACAGCTTACCGCATTTTTTGCTTATATTTTACCTTTTTCTTTTGAGACTGTAATCCTTTTTATGCCGGTTTTTTTAAGCTCGCTTGTAGTCGTTCCAATAGTGCTGATTGCCAGAGGTTTAAACAATTTAGAGATGGGCTTGGTAGCTGCACTTTTAGCATCTATTGCCTGGAGTTACTATAACCGAACTTTGATTGGGTACTACGATACAGATATGTTAAACATTGTACTCCCTATGTTTTTGCTCTGGTCTATTATATGGGCTGTTAAAACAAACAAAGATATTTATCTTATTATAACGGCTCTGGATATCATGGTGTACAGATGGTGGTATCCTCAAAGTTATGCTTTAGAGTTTTCATTTTTTGGATTAATACTTTTTTATACCCTTGTTTGGGATAGAAAAAATCTTTACAACTATAAACTCTTGGCAATAATGATGTTTGCTATGATTGGTTTAGATGGCTTTATAAGATTTCCTTTAGTTTTAGTTGTATATTACATGTTTAAACAAGAGAGATACCAAAAATATATCTACCATGTTTTCGCTCTCTCGGTGGTTGCATTTTTTGCAACTGGAGGGTTTGACCCAATCTGGAACCAGTTAAAAGGGTATGTTTTTAAAGATGCCGTAATCGTAGGAAAAGATGGTCTTAAACTTCATTTTTACTCAGTTATGCAGACTGTTAGAGAAGCGGGACAGATCCCTTTTGAGACATTTGCAAACCGCATAAGCGGGCACAGTGTCACATTTGTACTCTCGGTTATTGGTTATATATATTTGGCATATAGATATAAGATTATGCTGCTAGCTCTTCCTATGATAGGACTAGGTTTTCTGGCTAGTGTCGGTGGTCTAAGATTTACCATCTATGCAGTTCCTGTTTTAGCCTTTGGTATAGCTTTTTTAATCACAGAAATTGCACGCTTAATGCCAACCAAGAAGCTAAAAGTCTTAAGCACAGTAGCTTTTACTTTAATGATTTTGTATCCAAACTACAAACATATAGAAGCTTACAGAGTACCTACTGTTTTTAATGCAGAGGAAGTTAGTGTTTTAGACAAATTAAAAACAGTTGCCGACAGAGAAGATTATGTAGTCTCTTGGTGGGATTATGGATATCCGCTAAGATACTACAGTGATGTAAAAACACTTGTAGATGGTGGAAAGCACAGTGGAAGTGTAAATTTCCCGGTAAGTTTTATACTTACTAATCCTCAGGATGTTTCAGCAAAAATGGCTAGACTCGATGTTGAGTATACAGAAAAAACCTTTAAGTTTAGAGAAGAGAATAAAGAGCGTATAAAAAATAAAGAAGTTAAAGTTTTCTCAAATATAGAGCAGATGACAACAGATTATGGTTTTAAAGATACAAATGACTTTTTACTCTCAATGCAAACAGATATGAAGCTTCCAGATAAAACAAGAGATATATATCTTTATTTACCGTTTAGAATGTTAGAGATTTACCCAACAGTAAATATGTTCTCAAATATGAACTTGATGAGCGGAGAGATGAAACAGCCGCCACTGTTTTTTGTAAGTAAAAATTTTAAACAAAATCAAAATATAATTGACTTGGGCAGAGGTGTTTTGCTTGACTTACAAGGGCAAAGTTTAAATATTGGAAATAATAAAATGCCAATAAAAAGATTTGTAAAAACAGCTTACGATAAAGATATGAAACTGCAAAAAGAGGTGAGTATCTCAAACTTTATGGCAAATATAAGTGTTGTTTTTATGTCAAACTACAACACTTTTTTAGTCCTTGATGAGCAGACGTACAACTCACTCTATATTCAACTGATGGTGCTTGAGGAATATGATAAAACACTATTTGAGCAAATTTTAGCAACTCCTCAAGCAAAGGTATATAAACTTAAGATATAATAATAAAAAAAATTATAATTAAACCATCTGTTTAGAGAATAGGCTAGATTCCAAATCAAGTTTGGAATGACGAGCTTTTTGTTTGAAGTGACGAGTTTTTGTTTGGAATGACGAGCTTTTTGTTTGAAGTGACGTCCCCTTCGTCACCCTGAACTTGATTCAGGGTCTAATTGAGTAATTATTCATAGTTTTAATATATTAAGGTTAATAAATGTCAAAAAATAATACCAAGATTAGAAAGTGCCTTTTTCCTGCAGCCGGCTACGGGACAAGATTCCTCCCAGCAACAAAAGCGATACCTAAAGAGATGCTCCCCGTACTTACAAAACCACTTTTGCAGTATGGAGTAGAAGAGGCGATTACTGCAGGTATAGAGACTATGGCAATTGTAACAGGACGCGGAAAACGTGCTATAGAGGATCATTTTGATATATCTTACGAGCTTGAACATCAGATAAAGGGTACATCTAAAGAGCACTATCTAACAGAGATAAGAAAAGTGATAACAAATTGTACTTTTTCATACACTAGACAGATTGAGATGAAGGGTCTAGGTCATGCAATCCTTAGCGGAGAGACTCTTATCGGAGATGAGCCGTTTGCAGTAATACTCGCAGATGATTTATGTGACAATGAGGGCGAGTCAGTTCTTTTACAAATGACAAAACTATATGAAAAGTATAAGTGCTCTATAGTTGCAGTAGAAGAGATTCCTATGAACGAGACAAATAAATACGGCGTTATAGCCGGAGACCCACTAGAAGAGTCTATTTTGAGAGTTACAAATATGGTTGAGAAGCCAGACCCAAAAGATGCCCCATCCAACTTGGCTATTATTGGCAGATATATTTTAACACCTGATATTTTTGACATCATTAGAGATACAAAACCTGGAAAAGGTGGAGAGATACAGATAACCGATGCACTTTTAACACAGGCAAAAGAGGGAAGAGTAATAGCGTACAAGTTTAAAGGGACAAGATTTGATTGTGGTTCTGTAGACGGTTTTGTTGAAGCAACAAACTATTTTTACGACAAAAGCAAATCATAAAAATATGAAACTTATTTTACTTATTTTTTTATTTTCATCTCTGTTCGCATCAAAGCCAGAGATATTTCTTTTAAATAAATATAGTGAAGATATAAATGTGACATCGTGGTATATGAGCGAGAAACTTGACGGTGTAAGAGCCTACTGGGACGGAAATAGATTAATATCCAGATCAGGCAAAATTTTTTCGGCTCCGGCATTTTTTACAAAAGAGTTTCCAAAACACAAACTAGACGGAGAGCTTTGGAGCAAAAGAGGCGATTTTTCAAATATCTCGTCCATCGTAAATCAGCAAAAGCCTCATAGCGGTTGGAAAAATTTAACTTACAATGTTTTTGAAGTCCCAGATATGCAAGGAGATTTTTTACAGAGGTTAGCGACAGTTAAAAGTAAAACAAAATATTTAAAGACTATAAAACAAATTAGAGTAAAAGACAAGAAACATTTAAAGGAGTTTTTAAAATCTGTTGAAGAAAAAGGTGGAGAGGGTGTGGTAGTTCGCAATGGAGAGCTTTCATACTATACAGGAAGAGACAACAACGCTTTAAAGGTTAAAAGTTATATAGATGAAGAGTGCGAAGTTATCGGCTATAAAAAAGGGCAAGGAAAATACGAGAATCAGACTGGCTCAATCTCCTGTAAGATGAAAAATACGCAGGTTATAAATATTGGGAGCGGTTTTAACGATTACCAAAGAGCAAACCCTCCAAAAATAGGTGCTATAATAACATTTAAGTATTACGGCTTAACATCAAATGGCAGGCCCAGGTTTCCTGTTTTTTTATATACTAGAGAGTAAAGGAAGATTATGAAATATCAAAACAATTTTAACCCAACTATATCGGACGAAGATGTTTTTTCCGAGATTGTAAAAGAGAAAGAGCATATTGGTTACTATAATTTGGTTCATCAAGACACTACTGCTTTTAAAGATTATGCTTCTAGTGTTAAGCAATCAAATGTAGTTGTGATAGGGATAGGGGGAAGTACTCTTGGGACATATGCAATATATAAGTTTTTAAAATATTCAAAAAAACTTAGTAAAAATCTCTACTTTTTAGAGACGACAGACCCTATAGATATCAAGTCTAAACTAGAGGCGATAAACCTAAATGACACTCTTTTTGTTGTTATTTCAAAATCAGGAACAACTGTTGAGACGGTTTCGATATTCAAGTATATACATTCACTTGTAAAAATTGACAAAAACAACACTTTGGTTATAACCGAGTTTGATTCAAAGTTAAATCAGTATGCAAAAGCTAATGATATGAAAACTTTTGAAATTCCAAAAAATGTTGGTGGAAGATTCTCTGTTTTTAGCGCAGTAGGGTTATTGCCATTGGCAATTGTAGGTATAGATATAGATGAACTTTTGGGCGGTGCAAAAGAGGTATATGATTCATTTTTCTCAAAGAGTGTAGATTATGACGGAGTGATGAAAAAAGCAAGATTATTTGTAGAGTATAAAAATAGTTTTAACATAAATGTGGTCTTCTCATACTCCTCTAGACTCGAGGGTTTTAACAAGTGGTATATTCAGCTTTGGGGTGAGAGTTTGGGTAAAGTAGATATAAACAGCACTAGACAGGGGTTAACTCCAGTGGGGATTATCGGGCCAATAGACCAGCACTCTTTTTTACAGCTTATAATAGAGGGAAGACGTGATAAAACTGTTACAGTGATAAAAGTAGATGATTTTCATAGCGATTTGAAAATACCACATGTAAAGTTGGAAGGTCTTGGAGAATTAGACTATTTAGACAATATAGAGTTCTCTTCACTTATAAATAAGCAAGCAGATGCTACAATTGCATCAATTAACAATTTAAATGATATTCCGTGTGATGTAATAACAATAGACACTGTAAATGAGAGAAGCATAGCTAGCCTGATGTACGAGTATGAACTACTGACATCAGTATGTGCAAAGCTTATGTATATAAACGCTTATGACCAACCAGGTGTTGAATCAGGGAAGATTATTTTAAAAGATAAGTTGAAAAAGAGATAACAATTACTCAACTAGATCCTGAATCAAGTTCAGGGTGACGGAGAGCTCATTCGATAAGACGGAAACTTAGTCATGGTAATACGGGGAAATCGTCATTCCGAACTTGATTTGGAATCTTATATAAATGCAAAAATGGATAACGAATAATGAAAATAGCAATAGCAGGAACAGGATATGTTGGACTATCAAATGGTGTGCTTTTATCGCAGCATAATGAAGTAGTCGCACTAGACATTATCTCAGAAAAAATAGCTATGCTAAATAGCAGAACTTCGCCAATAGAAGATGAAGATATTAGCGAATATCTGAAAAATAGAGATTTAAACTTTAGGGCAACTCTGGATAAAAATGAAGCTTATGAAGGTGCAGATTTCGTCATTATTGCCACTCCTACAGACTATGATCCTCAAACAAACTACTTTAACACAAAACTAGTGGAGATAGTGATAAAAGATGTGATGGAGATAAATCCAAATGCTACGATGATTATAAAATCAACAGTACCAGTTGGATATACAAAATCAATAAGTGAGAGATTAAACTCAAAAAATATTATCTTCTCGCCAGAGTTTTTAAGAGAGGGAAAAGCACTTCATGATAATCTTTACCCATCAAGAATTATTGTAGGTGAAAAAAGCCAAAGAGGAGAAATTTTTGCAAATCTTTTAGCGCAAGGTGCTATAAAAGAGAACATAGATATTCTTTTGACTGACTCTACTGAGGCAGAGGCTGTAAAACTTTTTTCAAACACTTATCTCGCTATGAGAGTAGCATATTTTAATGAGCTTGACTCTTACGCGCAGACACATGATTTAAACACAAAAGACATTATAAATGGTGTTGGCCTAGACCCGCGTATAGGCAACCACTACAACAATCCATCGTTTGGTTATGGCGGATACTGCTTACCAAAAGACACAAAACAGTTAAGAGCAAATTATAAAGATGTACCTAGTAATATAATAGGGGCAATAGTAGACTCCAACTCTACAAGAAAAGATTTTATAGCAGATAGCATCATTGCTAAAAAGCCTAAAGTGGTAGGTGTTTACAGACTTATTATGAAAAGTGGAAGTGACAACTTCAGAGCCTCATCTATCCAGGGCATAATGAAGAGAATCAAAGCAAAAGGGATAGAGATAGTCGTCTATGAGCCTGTGTTAGAAGAGGATGAGTTTTTTCACTCAAAAGTTATAAAAAATTTAGATGAGTTTAAAAAAATCTCAGATGTTATAGTGGCAAACAGGCTCTCTGATGATATAAAAGATGTAGAAGCAAAGGTCTATACAAGAGATCTGTTTGGCAGTGATAGCTAGAGTGGAATATACTAGATGATACATTCACTTGATGATTTAAAATCAACTATAGCTGATGGAGAAGGACTCAATATAGAGTTTAAGCAATCATTTGACAAAGAAGCCATAGAGACAATCACAGCATTTTCAAATACCAAAGGTGGAAAGTTACTTATTGGGGTAAAAGATAGTGGAGTTATTTGTGGAGTGGATATTGGAAATGAAACGATACAAAACTACATAAATCAGGTAAAAAACTCCACTGAGCCATCTTTGATAGTAGATATAGAACAAATCACTATTGATAATAAAACTATTTTAATGATACAAGTTGATGAATTTCCTATCAAGCCATTAAGTTTTAAAGGTAAATATTTTAAAAGGGTTCAAAATAGCAATCATCAAATGAATTTAACAGAAATATCAAATATGCACATCCAATCACTTCAACTCTCATGGGATTCGTATGAAGCAAACGATACATATTTTGAAGATTTAGACATGGCTAAAATTGAAAAATTCTTAACAAAAGTAAATGCAAGTGGTAGATTTAGACTCAGTGGCGATATGTTTGAGAGCCTTCAAAAACTTAATCTTCTAAAAGGGAATAAACCAACTAATGCAGCAAAATTACTTTTTGCTAAAGAGCAAAATTTGTATAACATACATATAGGAAGATTTAAAACACCTTCTATGATACTTGATGATAAGATGCTACGACTTACACTTTTTGAAGCAGTGGAAGAGACTATGTATTATCTTCTTTCTCATATCAAAGTTGCTTTTGAGTTTACAGGGGAGATAGAACGAACCGAAATATTTGAGTACCCTAAAAATGCCCTTAGAGAACTAGTACTCAATGCCATAGTGCATCGAGATTATACAAGTCCTATAGATATACAAATCAAAATATTTGATAACTCTATCACTTTTTTTAATCCTGGTAAACTCTATGGAGATATGACTATAGAGAAGTTAGCGACTAATAATTATCAATCACAAACAAGAAATAAGCTCATGGCAGAAGCTTTTTATCTTACAAATGATATAGAAAAATATGGAAGTGGCTATATACGAATCAGAGATGAAATATCATCTTATCCTACTATGAAGCTAGAGTATGAAGAGATGGGGAATGGCTATTTGGTGACATTAAGCTATGCAGAGCAAAAGACTACCCAAAAGACTACCCAAAAGACTACCCAAAAGACTACCCAAAAGACTACAAGAGAGCAAATAATAGATTTGTTACAAACTGACAATAAAATGACAAGAGAAGATATGGCCATACAAATAGGAGTCTCTTCAAATGCGATAAAACAACATCTGTCAAAATTACAAAAAGAAGGTCTGCTATCTAGAGTTGGCGGCAGAAAAGATGGATCTTGGCAAATCAATGATGGAGAACAAAAATGAAGATACTTGTAACAGGAACAGCAGGTTTTATCGGCTTTCATCTTGCGAAAAAACTTCTTGAGAGAGGTGATGAAGTAGTTGGACTTGACAATATAAATGATTACTATGATGTAAATCTAAAATATGCAAGATTGGCTGAACTCGGAATATCTCGTCATTTAGTAGAAGAAAGTTGTAATTCCGTAGAAGAAAGTCGTCATTCCGTGCTTGACACGGAATCTAATAACAACTTAATCCAAAGCTCAAAATACAAAAACCATAAATTCATAAAAGCAAATCTAGAAGAGAGCGAAACAATAAACAAATTATTTGAAACAGAAAAATTCGACGCAGTTTGTAATCTAGCCGCACAAGCAGGTGTAAGATACTCCATAGAAAACCCACATGCCTATATACAAAGTAATGTAGTAGGCTTTTTAAATATACTTGAAGCGTGCAGAAACTACAATGTAAAAAATTTAGCATATGCAAGTAGCTCATCTGTATATGGACTCAACAAGTCACAGCCATTTAAAACAACAGATATGACAGATACACCAATATCGTTATATGCAGCTACTAAAAAATCAAATGAGCTAATGGCACACACTTATTCTCATCTTTATGACATCCAAACTACAGGACTAAGATTTTTTACTGTTTATGGACCATGGGGCAGACCAGACATGGCACCTATGCTTTTTACGGATGCTATTTTAAACAATAAACCTATTAAAGTATTTAACAACGGAGAAATGAGCCGTGACTTTACTTACGTAGATGACATAGTAGATGGAATCATAAAAGTGATTGATAACCCAGCAAAAAACTATAATATTTACAACATAGGCAACAATGCACCACTAAGCCTTATGGAGTTTATAGAAACACTAGAGAACTCACTTGGCAAAAAAGCAGAAAAAAACTTTATGCCTATGCAAGATGGTGATGTAGTATCAACTTATGCAGATGTAAGTGGACTTATAGATGATTTTGGTTACAAACCTAATACAGATTTAGCTGATGGGATTGGTAAGTTTGTTAAGTGGTATAAAGAGTTTTATATGAATGGAAATATATAATTAATGAAAAAAATACTATTAGTCTTTGGTACTAGACCAGAAGCTATAAAAATGGCTCCGCTTGTAAAAGAGTTTCAAAAACATGTCAGTGACTTTGAAACAAAAGTGTGTGTAACGGCACAACATAGAGAGATGCTTGATCAAGTTCTTGATATGTTTGAGATAGTTCCTGATTATGATTTAAATCTTATGAAGCAAGGACAAGATTTATACGATATCACATCGAATGTTCTTTTGGGTATGAAAGATGTACTGAGTGATTTTCAACCTGATGTTGTTTTAGTACATGGTGATACCACAACAACAAGCGCAACTTCATTAGCTGCATTTTATCAGAAGATAAAAGTTGGGCATGTGGAAGCAGGTCTGAGAACTCATGATATCTACAGTCCTTGGCCAGAAGAAGCAAATAGACAAATAACAGGGGTATTAGCTAGATATCATTTTGCTCCAACAACTACTTCTAGAGATAATTTGTTGAGAGAAAATAAAAATGAAGCAGATATTTTAGTAACGGGAAATACTGTTATTGACGCACTTTTTTTAGCGCTTGATAAGATAGAAAATAATTTTGAGTTAAAAAATAATATAATAGAATCCATAAATACTCAGTATAAAATAGATGATACTAAAAAACTTATTTTAGTAACTGGACATAGAAGAGAAAATTTTGGACAAGGTTTTATCAATATTTGTCAAGCTCTAAAAACTCTTGCACTTAATAATCCAGATATTGATATAGTTTACCCAGTACATTTAAATCCAAATGTTCAAAAACCGGTAAAAGAGTTACTCTCACGAGTGTCAAATGTACACCTTATTGAACCACTCCAATATGAAACCTTTTTATATCTTATGAGTAAGTCTTACTGTATAATTACGGACAGCGGTGGAGTACAAGAAGAAGCTCCTAGTTTAGGTAAGCCTGTCCTTGTAATGAGAGATACAACAGAGAGGCCAGAAGCGCTAGAAGCTGGAACGGTGAAGCTTGTGGGTACAAATACAGAAATAATTATAAAAGAGGCTCAAAAGTTGCTGGATGACAAGCAAGAGTATGAAAAAATGAGTAAAGCACATAACCCTTATGGCGATGGCAAGGCTTGTGAAAAAATTATCAATTTTATAAGGAAACTCAACTAAATGAATAAAAAGAAAATATGTGTAGTAGGCTTAGGTTATATTGGCTTGCCAACTTCTGCATTACTTGCAAATAGAGGGTATGAGGTGCATGGCGTAGATGTGGTTCAAAGTACTGTAGATACTATTAATCAAGGAAAGATTCATATAGTTGAACCTGAACTAGATACTTTTGTGCATGCAGCAGTAAATAGCGGAAAATTAAAAGCTGATACGAAACCTACACATGCAGATATCTTTGTGATAGCTGTGCCAACACCTTTTCATGATGGATATGTACCAAATATCGACTATGTACTATCTGCTACAAAATCAATAGCACCTTATCTGCAAGATGGAAATATGGTAATCTTAGAGTCTACCTCTCCTGTTGGAACTACAGACAAAATTGAAGAAGTATTAAAAGAAAATGGCATAGATACTTCTAAACTTTATGTAGCTCATTGTCCAGAAAGAGTATTGCCAGGTCATATAATGCGAGAGCTTGTAGAAAATGACCGCATAGTTGGCGGAACTACACCAGAAGCTACAAAACTAACTGCAGAATTTTACAGAGAGTTTGTAGAGGGTGAAGTCCTAGAAACAGATGCAAAAACAGCTGAAATGGCAAAACTAACTGAAAACTCTTTTAGAGATACAAACATAGCCTTTGCAAATGAGCTTAGTATGCTTTGTGATAAATTTGCTATAAATGTTTGGGAGCTTATTGCTTTAGCAAACAGACATCCAAGAGTAAACATCCTTAGCCCAGGTGCTGGAGTAGGTGGGCATTGTATAGCAGTTGATCCATGGTTTATCGTGCATGCTGGCGGAGAAGCAGCAAAGATGATACGAACAGCTAGAGAAGTAAATAACTACAAAACAGAATGGGCAATAGAAAAGATTAAAAATGTAGCCCTAAAGTTTGAAGCTGAAAAAGGAAGAAAAGCGAAAGTAGCTTGTATGGGACTAGCTTTTAAACCTGATATAGATGACCTCAGAGAATCTCCAGCACTTTATATAGTCAGAAAATTAAAAGAAGATGGTGTGGATGTGCTAGCAGTAGAACCAAATATACAAAACCATGAAGAGTTTGAGATAGTGCAGTATAAAAAAGCGTTAGAAATAGCTGACATAGTAACTTTTTTAGTTGCTCATAAAGAGTTTAAAAGGGTAACAGTAGATACGAATTTAGATTTTTGTGGAGTATTAAATAAATGATTCAAGCAATAGTAAAAAAAGGTAAAGTTTTAGGTGAAGAAATTTCCGCTCCAAATGTATCAAAAGGCTCACTACTTATAAAAGTAGTAAATAGCTGTATTTCGGCTGGTACTGAGATGAGTGGTGTACAAGGTAGTGGTAAATCACTTATAAAAAGAGCATTAGAACAACCAGCGAATGTGAAAAAAGTTATAGATATGGTTAAATCTGATGGTATATCAAAAACTTATGCAATAGTTAAAGATAAGCTTGACAGCGGCAGTCCTACAGGATACTCAATAAGTGGAGTTGTAATTGCAGTAGGAGAAGGTGTAACTAACTTGAAAGTTGGAGATAGTGTTGCAGCTGCTGGAGCTGGTCTTGCAAACCATGCGGAGTATGTAGATGTACCACAGAATCTTGTAATGAAAATTCCAAAAGGTATGAGTTTTGAAGATTCTTCAACTGTAACACTTGGTGGTATAGCTATGCAAGGTGTTCGTCGAAGTGATATGAAACTTGGAGAGATGTGTGTAGTTGTAGGTGCTGGGATACTAGGTCTTCTTGCGGTGCAGATGCTAAGACTTTCAGGTGTGAGAGTAGCTGTAACTGACTTTGATGATAGACGACTTGAGATTGCAAAAGAGTATGGAGCGGAACTTATCATAAATCCATCAAGAGATGATGTGGTCCAGACTATCACAAACTGGAGTGATGGACACGGTGCTGATGCAGTTCTTTTTACAGCAGCAACTGGAAGTAGTGAGCCACTTTCTCAAAGTTTTCATATGTGTAAGAAAAAAGGAAAAGTTATCTTAGTTGGCGTTGTAGGTATGGAGATAAAAAGAGAAGATATGTATGCTAAAGAGCTTGACTTCCTTATCTCTACCTCTTATGGTCCAGGAAGATATGATAAAAACTATGAAGAGAAAGGTCTTGATTATCCATATAGCTATGTAAGATGGACTGAAAATAGAAATATGACAGAATATCTACGACTTGTGCATACAGGAGCTATAAAGCTTGATAAACTTATCGATGCAAACTATACAATAGAAAAAGTAACAGAAGCTTTTGAATCACTTCAAGCTCCTGGAGCTAAACCTCTTATGGTATTACTTGATTATGGTATGGCAGATTTGGCACAACTTGAAAATTATCTCAATCATGATAGAAAAGTAGTGTTAAACAACAATCCACTTCAAAAAAATATCATCAATGTAGCACTTATAGGTGCAGGTGGATTTGCTACAGGTATGCACTTACCAAACATCGCAAAATTATCAAATAAATACAAACTTCATGCAGTGATGAACAGAACTGGTCACAAAGCAAAAGCAGTAGCAGAGCAATATAAAGCAAACTATGCAACGACAAATTATGAAGATATACTAAATGACAAAGATGTGGATTTGGTGCTTATATCTACAAGACATGACAGTCATGCAGAGTTATCACTTAGAGCTTTACAAGCTGGGAAAAATGTATTTGTAGAAAAACCACTCGCTACAAATCAAGAAGACTTAGATAGTATCAAAGCTTTTTATGAAAGCGACACACCAAACAAACCTGTACTTTTTACAGGATTTAACAGAAGATTTAGCAAATATACTACTGAAATCAAAAAGCATACAGACAAACGAATCAATCCTATGATGATAAGATACCGCATGAATGCAGGGTTTATCCCACTTGACCACTGGGTGCATGAAGATGGTGGACGAATGGTAGGTGAAGCTTGTCATATCATAGACCTTATGACAAGTCTTACAAATAGTAAGATAGAGAGTATCTCTGTAGAGTCACTCACTCCAAAAACAGACAACTACAGCAGTAGTGACAATAAATCTATCACTCTAAAGTATGCTGATGGCTCAGTAGCAAGTATAGAGTA